>JBFHXN010000280.1:0-4224 GCA_041598955.1 Desulfuromonadales bacterium
AGGTTGATCACCCCGAGCATGAAGGCCGGGGTCTGGGGGACCCGGGTCACCGAGATGACGTCGAGGACCTCCCGGACCTTGAGAACGCCGACTCCGAAGACTTCTTCCCCGAGACGAAAGGTCAGAAACTGGGTGATCTCGATTTTTTCCTGGCTGCTCATGGCGCTGCTCCCTTCTCAGAAACGCTCGAATTCGTGATCCCGGTCATCGTTCCCCTGGCTCATCCCCTCCAGGGAGATAAGGGACTTCTTCCCCTTGGAAGGAGGGGGCTGGGGATGGGAGCGCCCGGGAGAGCTCCGCGGCCCCTCCACCTGTTTGGATCCGCCCCCGTTGGTCCGCTGCTTTCCCGCATGTTTTTCCCCAATGCGGAAGTAGGCCACCATGTCCTTGAGCTGCTCGACCTGTTCCGAGAGCTCCTCGGCGGTGGAGGAGAGCTCCTCGCCGCTCGCCACGTTCTGCTGGATGATCTGGTCGAGCTGTTGGATCGCCTTTGCGATCTGCTCGGCGCCGGCATCCTGCTCCCGGCTTGCCGCCGCGATCTCCTGCACCAGCTCGGAGGTGCGCTGGATGCTCGGCACCATCTCCCCGAGCAGGGTCCCGGCCCTCTCCGCCACGTCGACGCTCGACACCGAGAGTCCGTTGATCTCCGCCGCCGCCCCCTGGCTGCGCTCGGCGAGCTTGCGCACCTCGGCGGCGACCACGGCGAAGCCTCGACCGTGTTCCCCGGCCCGGGCCGCCTCGATGGCGGCGTTCAAGGCAAGAAGGTTGGTCTGCCGAGCGATCTCCTCGATGATCAGGATCTTCTGGGCGATCTCCCTCATGGCCGACACGGTGGCACCGACGGCCTCGCCCCCTTCCTGGGCGTTGACCGCCGCCTGGATGGCGATCTTCTCCGTCTGCTGGGCATTGTCCGCATTCTGCCGGATGTTGGCCACCATCTGCTCGATGGAGGAAGAGGCCTCCTCGGCCGAGGCGGCCTGTTCCGTCGCCCCCTGTGAGAGAAGCTGGCTGGAGGCCGAGACCTGGGAGCTCCCCGAAACAAGGTGCTCCGCCGAGGCGAAGATCTGCCCCACCAGCCCGGCGAGACTCTGGACCATCTTTCGGAGGGCGTGGCCGAGGCGGTCCCGCTCCGAGTTGAGGGGCACCTCCACCGTGAGGTCCCCTTCGGCGATCCGGTCGGCGAGGGCCGCCTTCTGCTCCAGCCCCTCGGCCATGCCGTCGAGGGCCGAGGCGAGCTGCCCCAGCTCATCCCGCTTCTCGAGGTTGAGGCGCCGGGAGAGGTCCCCCTCGCGGATCGCCTCGGCCAGGGCCATGCCATCGCGCAGGGGGCTCACGATCATGCGGGAGAAGAGGAGGTAGACCGCCGAGCAGATCAGAAGGAGCCCCGCCAGGGAGAGAAGGGCGACGCGGCCGGAGATGGTCCGGTTGGCCGCCGCCCGCGCCTCCTCGAATCCCTGGAGGAGCTTGGCCAGGTGGGCCTCGCTCGCCTTGACCGCTTCCTGCACGTGCCGGTCGTTGAAATGGAGAACCACGGCGCCGAGCACGGCGGCCCCGTCGGTGATCTCCCTCTCCACCCCCCCCTGCCGGACGTAGCCGGGGGCCACGGTGGTAAGAGGGCTCCCCTTGTCGTCGAAGAAGACCACATGGTCGAGGTCATCGTCCTTGAGGGCGTTCTTCGCCATCGACTCCAGGGAGAGGTAGTCGAAATTGATGATCCGCTCGGCGGCGTTCTGGGCCAGGAGCTCCGCCAAAGATTCCCCCTGCTCCCGCTGCTCGGACCTCAGCTGGGTCACCCCCCTCTCCTGCTGCTCGGCGAGGGCCTCCCGGGTCATGCCGGTGAGATGATCCTGCACGCCTCCGAAGGTGGTGATGGTGACCGCCCCGTTGACGAGGAGGAGCAGCAGCAGGATGGCGGAGATCAGCAGGTTGAACTTCTTCGCCAGGGACAGGTTCTGGAAAGCACCCGCGACACTCATGGCAAGGCTCCGTATCTCCTACCGGTTGACGCCCCCTGCTGTGGAGGGCGCCAACCGGTCTCGCTCGGATTTGGGTTTCTGTCTGCTACAACACGCCGGAGCGGCTCAGCAGTCCTATGGTGTGCTCGAAATCCTTGCCGGTGGTGGGTATGAATTCCTTCATGCCCATCGCCTCGCGCACCTCTTCGGCGGCGGGGGAGCGGTCCTGGTTCATCCCCATCAGGGCCCCCTTCACCTTTTCGGCCAGGGCCTTGTCGGCCCTTTTGGCAAAGACCAGGGTGCCGTCGGGATTCTGGCCCCGGTCCTCGCCGACCTTCTCGAGTTGGGGGTACTGCCCCTTCATCTCCTCCCAGACCCAGTTCTTCACCAGGGCCACGTCGGCCGCCCCCTTGGAGAGGGCGTCGATGGCGGCGCCGTGGTTGGCGGCGGGGAGGAGGGTGGCGCCGACGGCGTCGATGCCGGGGAGGGAGCGGAAGAAATACTCACCGGAGCTCGCCAGGGGGGCCGCCAGGGCCCTCTTGCCGGCGAAGTAGGAGGCCTTGCCGTCGAAGGCCGGGGAGCCCTTGGGGGCGACCACCACCGCCCAGTAGGTGCTGTTGCCGTTCTTGCCGAGAGGGCGCAGGGCCGGCTCGACCAGGTCCTTCATGATCAGGGTGGCGCAGACCCCCGAGCCCCCGAACATGGCGTCAACCTTGCCGGTGGAGAAGAGCTGGACCGCGTCGTTGTTGTCCCGGGCGGCGACAAACTGGACGGTAATCCCCTTCCCCTTGAGATAGGTTTCCAGGGGGCGGTATTTCTGGGCGGCGCCGCTCTTGGCCTGGGTGATGGCGATGCGGAAGACGTCGCCCGCCGCGGAGGCCTGGTCCAGACCCGGCCCGGCCAGGAAGAGGGCCGCTCCAAGAGCGGTCATGAAGAAATTAATAAACCTGCGGCTTCCCCTGCTCGAATCTGCCTCCATCGACCTGCCTCCTTCACGTTGTGAGTTGACGGTTCGCCGGCTGGGATTCTGACTTTCGCCGGAATCTTGACACCTCTCCGACCCCTTTCCCGGCCTGTCCGGAGACTGGTGGGCCTGGATTCGGGCCTTTGAATCCCCAACCTCCCCTTGTCAGAAAACCCTCGGGACCCTTTCGAGCAGAGTAGATAGCAATTGGCGGGCCAATTCCCCCGTACATGGATAAACTTTAATAAGTAAGGCAAAATGTGACTTTTTTAGTGAGGGCGGATGGTCAGGGAGAGGAAATTGCGGAGGAGGCGCAGGGAGGGCTCCCGGAGGGATGGGGCCCGAAAGCGGTAGGCTTCGAGATGGGGGGTTCCGTCGGGGAGGGTTCGGCTCCAGGCGGAGACGATGGCCTCGTCCACCTCGGGATGGAACTGCAGGCCCCAGGCGTTGGCGAAGCGGAAGGCCTGCCCGGGGCAGGCGGGAGAGGCGGCCAGGTGCACCGCTCCGGGGGGAGGCTCGAAGCTGTCGTTGTGCCACTCGAAGACGGGAAACTCGGCCGGGATGCTGGCGAAGAGGGGGTCGGCGAGCCCCTCGGCCGTGAGGAGGAGGGCATGGACCCCCTTCTCCCCCCGGGAGTTGGAGGTCACCTCCCCCCCGAGGGCGGCGGCCAGAAGCTGCCCCCCCAGGCAGATCCCGAGCAGGGGGATTCCCCCCAGGGCCGCTGCCCGCATGAAGTCTTTGAGGGGGGCGAGAAAGGGGTACTCGGCTTCGTCGTGTACCCCCATGTACCCCCCCAGGACGATGACTGCCGTCGCCTCCTCCGGCCCGGGCAGGGCGTCGCCGGCGAAGAGCCGCACCAGGCGGTGGGGCACCTCCCACTCCCTGAGCGCCTCCCCGAAGATCCCCGCAGGGACCCGCTCGTCGCACTGAATGAGCTGCAGCATGTCTGACTCCTGACTTCTGACTTCCCGGGACAGGCACCCTTCGGGAGCCGGTCCCGGTTGGCACCTTGACGAATGGATTGTTGAGGCTGCTCAAAAACCTTCAGATGCAAGGCGCCCGAAGAACGAGGAGTGAGGCGTAGCGGCAGCTACGTCGCAGCGACGAGATCAAGGGGACGAAGCAGATGAGGGTTTTTCAGCAGCCTGATCCGGGAGAGGAACCCTGCGGGGGCCAGTCCCGGATCAATAGAGACGCCGGAAGGCCGAGGCCTTGATGACCGCCCAGACCTCGCTGCCGGGGCGCAGGTCGAGCTCGGCGGCGGCGGGGCGCACCACCGTGGCGATCAACGTCTCCCCGCCGCAG
>JBFHXN010000281.1:0-4211 GCA_041598955.1 Desulfuromonadales bacterium
ATCTACAACCTCGCCTGCCCCGCCTCACCGGTCCATTACCAGTTTGATCCGGTCAAGACGACCCGCACCTGCGTGGAAGGGGCCATCCACGTTCTCGACCTCGCCCGACGCACCGGCGCCAAGGTTCTGCAGGCCTCCACCAGCGAGGTCTACGGCGACCCCCAGGTCCACCCCCAGCCCGAGTCCTACCGCGGCAACGTCAATCCCATCGGCCCCCGCTCCTGCTACGACGAGGGGAAGCGCTGCGCGGAGACCCTCTTCTTCGACTATTTCAGGCAGTACGGCACCCGCATCAAGGTGGCCCGCATCTTCAACACCTACGGCCCCCGCATGCTTCTCGATGACGGCCGTGTGGTCTCCAATTTCATCGTCCAGGCCCTGCGGGGGGCTCCCCTGTCGATCTATGGCGACGGAACCCAAACGCGCTCCTTCTGCTTTGTCGAGGACATGGTGGAAGGGCTGATGGCGCTGATGGCTGCGCCAGGCGCGGTGACCGGTCCCGTCAACCTGGGCAACCCCGAGGAGATATCGATGCGGGATCTGGCCGACAGGCTCACCGCCATGACCGGCTCCGCCTCGCCCATCGAATTTCTGCCCCTGCCCGAAGATGACCCGATGCAGCGCAAGCCAGACATCGCCCTGGCCCTGAGGGTGCTTGGGTGGCAACCGAAGACTGGCCTGGCCCAGGGGCTTAAGCCCACCGTCGGGTACTTTTCAGCGATCCTGGCCAGCGACAGCCAAGGTACCGTTCATAAGCAAAGGTCTTGAGCCCCTTTTCCCCGCCAGGCCGAGGGTTACCCATTTCCTTTGGAAACCCCTTCCCTTTTCCCAATCCTCCCCGCTCTTTATTCGCCATCTACAACACCTCGCAGTCCCTGCCGCAGCCATTCCTCGATTACAGCATTGAAAACCGCAAACCCCAATTGTCAGCATCGTGGATATAAGAATAAAATAATTGTCGCGCCACTTTTTGTAGGCTTGTCACGCGGTCAGTTGTCTTGATAGGCTGATTTTAGATCACTTGTAATTTGACAGGTTCGACAAACAACAGTCCCCGATCTCTCATCCCCCCCTCCCGAATCGGCCTGGTCCAGGTCCCATGAATTCAATTACTAGAAAACCGTATATTCGAGCGGGTTCTGCTGCTTAAGCACGGGAGCGATATCTTCAATGAGTCGTCGTTCTGTCAAGGCCGTTATCCTGGTGCTTGCGCTACTGGTGATCCCCTGCGCCGTGCTGCTGGCCTCCGCCAAGGTTCGCCTGGTGAATCTCGGCCATGCCGAAGGCCTCTTTCTGCTGCGGGGCGCGAGCGGCACCTGGCTGGAGATCCGGGACGACGTACTGCTCGGCGAGGAATCCCAGGTGCTGGCCGGGGTCAGTTTCAACCGTCTGCACGTACTCGGGCCGCCGGCGGAGGAGTGGAGCGGAGATGCGGGTGCCGGGGAGGGGGTCTTTCTGGAGTACCGCTGGAACGCGAAGGAAGGCAACGGCTACGTCGTCAACCACCTGGGGGACGGGCGGATCCTGCTCACCAACCTCAGCCGCTACATCGACAGCGACGGGTTGCTCACCCATGGCCTCTTCGTCGGCGGAGGGCGGCCCGATTCCCTGCGCCCCGACAGCCCCTGGCGCGGGAACGACACGGGGATGGCCTATTTCGACGGGACGCACTGGTCGCACATCTGGTGCAACACCAACGAGGGGATCGGCTCGGCCCTCTATTCCTGGAGCCGCTTCGCCCCCTCGGCCTGGCAGTTTCTCGGCAGCCAGGTGGAGACCCGGACCGACCGGGAACTGGTGCTGGTCAGCCGTCACGCCGTGACCATCGATGGCATGCCGCTGCAGATGGAGCGTCGGGCGCTTTTCGTGGCAGGCCAGCCCTTTTTCGACCTGCGCATCACCCTGACCAACGTCGGCCGTTATCCGGGGAGCTATTTCTACCTCTACGGCGACGAACCCTGGTTGGGCAGCTATGGCGGTTCGGCCGGAGACGTGGGGTGGATCGAAGGGCGCACGGTGAACCACGAAGAGATAATTGACCCGACCCGCTATTCCATCGCCGGGATGGTCGACTACGGCAACCAGGTCATCGGCGAGGGGCCCCGCAGCCATACCGCCAACTTCATCGAATGGCTGGGGCCCAACCGCCCCAATGTCGTCTTCTTCGCCAATCGCTACGACGGGTTCGATCACCCGGCGTCCCTCCTGGTGCCGCTGTCGGGTGATGCGCGCTCCATCGGCCTGTTCTGGGGGCCCAAACAGATCTATCCGGGGGAGGCCCAGGTCATGTCGATGGTCATCGGCATGGCCGACATCGATCCCCTCACGGGAGCTCCCCGCAAACCCTCGCCAAGAATGGCCCATTCGCGCCCGGCCCCTTCCGGGAAAGGGAGGGTGCGGGGGGCGTCCTAGCTTCCGGGAGGCGGCCGACCGTGGAAATGGGTTGGTCCCGTCGGGGGATTGTGCCTTGGGCTTCCGCCGTGGGGAAGAGAGAGCATATACGAAGGGCCGGAGGATGATCTCCGGCCCTTTTTCGTGGGTGGGGGTCGAGGAGGGATAAAGAGACTTCACCGGTCCCGGCCGGCAGCCGGGTGGTAGGGAAGTCATGGCGGTGTGAATCGTGGGTTGCGTGGAGAGGGGGTTGCGTTCTTGGTTCAGATGGCAGAGGGATTGAAAGCAGGGATCCAAGGGGCGGGGCAGGGGGGATTATCCATCAGGCGCCCGTGAAGAGGAAGTCGATGGAGCGGATGAGCTCGTCCCGCTGTGTTTTCGCCGTGTCCACCGGTCGTCCAAGGATTTTGGAGGGAATGGCGGCGAGAAGGTGAGTCAGGAGGATATAGGGTTCGCCATGGACGAAAACCGTGGGATTGAGAATCCGCATGGCCGGGCCGAGGCTTTCCGGCGGGACGAGGGGAGCGACAACCCGTGTCGGGAGCTCTTCGATGATCCCGGCCTGAAGGTCGAGCAGGTAACGGATCGGCTCGCCCGGCCCCTGGTTGGGATTGGGAAAGATGTCGAATTGGGCCATCAGAATCTCCGCAATCCGTCGCTCCAGAGGCCGTTTCTGGAGACGAAATCCCCGGCTGCCCTGATGGCATCACGGTTCTCTTCGAGCCAGGCCTGGCGGTTCTGCTCCCGGAGAATTTCCTCCAATCGCTCCTCCAGGGTTTGGGAGAGGTTGATCTTCCGCTCCTTGGCTTCGCGAAGCAGGTCGCCGCGGATACTCAGGTTAGCAGGCAACTTTTTGGCCGTATTTTCCATCGGGGGCTCCATGCGCATTGGATGCGTATAGTATTGACGGCCGGGGTCTTGGGGTCAAGGGGAATGTTTCGGTGTTTTTGGTCTCTATGTCAGTGAGGTGCTGAAAGGGATGACGAGGCCTTTGAGCTTCGCCGGTCCCTCTTGCGACCGGGCGTTGGATGACGGCGGGCTGCCAGGAAGTTTCCGGTTTCACTCTTCGTCGCCATCGGAAGAAGAGGCCACGCTGAAAGGTCGCCGGTCCAGGGAGCGGGCAATAGAACGCGATGAGAGTTGCCAGCTCAGGGCCGCTTCCTCAACTCCTCGAGATACCCTGCCATCCCTGGATAGTAGACGGCCGACCAGGGCTCCCGGGCGAGTTCCTTGAGCAGGGGGCTAGCCTTCTTCTTTTCTCCCTCTTCCACGTAGGCCTCGGCCAGGGCGAGACGGAGAAAGACGTTTCGGGGCAGGGCGGCCGAGGCCTTCTCCAGCATCTCGAGTTCCTTCCCCGGCACCCCCTTCTCCTCGGCCACATCGGCCAGGGCCAGGTACTCCAGGGCGTAGATCGGATCGACGGCGACGGCCCGGGCGAGGCGGGCGAGGGCTTCGTCCCCTTTCTTGAACTGGCGGGCCACCTGGTAGAGGCCGAACTGGACCGACGGGTCCTGGGGGGCCTCGGTCTCCATCTCCAGGTAGAGCTCGAGGATTTTATCCTTCTGGAAAAAGTTTTCCAGGTAGAGGATGCTTCCGCGGCGCTGCCAGGCGATCGGCATCTGGTCCCGGACCAAGTGGGGCTCGGCGAAGATCCGGGCGAGGTCGCCGGCGAGGAAGCGGGTCTCAAGGGGGAGGCCGCCGCCGAGGTTCGAACGGGAGAGGGTCACGGCGAGGGCCTGAAGCTGGTGCTCGGCCAGGGGGAGCAGGGTCTGCTGCACCAGGCCGTAGAGGTTGGTCTTGATCTCCCCCTTGTAGAGGGG
>JBFHXN010000282.1:0-4199 GCA_041598955.1 Desulfuromonadales bacterium
ACCATGAAATCGTACAGGGCGTCGAGGTTGGCCGCAACCTCCCCCCCGATCTCATGGTCGAGGGTGTTGCGGAACTCGCTCACGATGGCCATGGCCTTGCCGATGGCCACCGCCTTCTCCTGCCGGTCCCCCGCCTCGATGGCCTCGATCCCCCGGCGCACGAAGCGGATCGCCCCGTCGTAGAGCATGATGAGGATGCGCTCCGGAGAAGCCGTGGAGACCTGGGTGCTCTGGTATTGATTCAGGTAGGCGTTCATTATTTTCGGCTCCAGATGTTGCTCAGCATGTCCATCTGCTGAGTGAGGTAGGCGCTCTGGGAGTTCATGGTGCTCACCAGCTGCTCCAGGGCGCTAAACTGGGCAACCAGGGCCTTCTCCCGTTTTTCCAGACGGACCTCCTGCCGGTCGATCTGCCGGTCGATCTGCCGGGTGATCGTATCGATCCCCTCTTTGCGTCCGGCCAGGAAACCGTCATAGCTGTCGGTCAGCCCCGAGAGGTAGGTCTTGAGGCGGGAAGCGACCCCCTCCACGCCGCTTTCGCCGACCAGGAGTTTCTCCACGTCGGCCATGCGGTCCCGCAGGGCTGTCTCGAGACGCCCGCTGTTGAGAAGCAGGGTGCCGTCCCGCTGGGTCTCCAGACCGAGCTCGGAGAAGGTCTGATAGGTTCCGCTCCCCCCGACGCTGGTCGTGAGAAGCCCCTGGAGCCCCCTGCGGATGGCCGCGGCCCCCGAGTCCCCCTGGAGGGTCCCCAGGCCGGCGGTGCGGTAGAGATCGTTGTAGGCGCTCACGAAGGCCTCGACCTTTTTCCTGGCCGCCCCCTCGTCGCTCGCCACGGTGAGCAGGGTCCTGGTCCCCGGCTCGGCCTTGAACAGGTCGATGCTCATCCCGGGGATGGCCCCGGAGAAGGTGTTGCTGGTGCCGTAGAGGTCGAGGCCGTCGACCCGCAGATGGGCCGACTGGGCCGTCTGGGTCACCGCGAAGGCGGGCAGGGGTTCGCTCCCTCCGGTCAGCCCCGAGGCGTCGAGGGAGAAGGAGGTCCCCGCCGTCTCGCCGCTCAGCACCAGGCGCCAGGGGGAGGCGGTGCCGTCGTTGACCAGGGTCGCGCGGACCCCCGCATCGGCGGCGTTGATGGCGTCGGCGAGGCCACTGAGGGAATCGCTTCCGGCGGCCAGGGAAATGGAGACGGGGGCCGCCCCCCCTACGGTGAGGCTCACCGTCCCGCTTCCCAAACCGAGGGAATCCTTGTCGGCGTACCCCTGGCTGGCGCTTTTCTGCGCCTGGGCGAGGGCGACCACTTCGAGCTGATAGCTCCCCGGCTGGGCGCTGCCGGAGGCCGTGGCGGAGAAGTACCCTTGGGTCGCGGCGGTGGCGGTGCGGGAAAGGAGTTCGGCGGAGGTGTCGAAGCCCTGGACGGCATCGAGGAGCTTGCGGAGTTTTCCGTCGAGGGTCTGAAAAGAGCTCAGGCGGGCCTGCTGGCTGCTTCGGGCCTCCTCCAGGCGGACGACCGGCTGACGCTCCACCTGCATGAGCGACTCGATCAGGCTGTTGGTGTCCATGCCGGTGGCCAGGCCGCCGATGCTGAAAGCCATGGCTTCCTCCTTGAAAGGCGGGGGCTGTTCAGCCCTGGATGTCGAAGAGCAGGCCGCGGAGCTCTTTGAGATTCTTGCTGAGGTTGAGAAGTTCTTCGGCGGGGATCTGGCGCTTCACCTCACCCGACTCCTGGTCGACCACCTTGACGACCACCCGGTCGACCTCCCGGTTGAGCTCGAAACGCACGCTGTAGACCCCCCCTTCGGTCAGTTCCCGGATCTTTCCGAGAACCTCCTCGGGGGCCACCCGGGTCTCCTCGGCGCGGGCCTCCGGGGAGGAGTGCTCTTCCCGAGCCTCCCTTCCTTCCCGCGGAACCGCTTCGAGGCCCGGCGGAGTGCGCAGGGCGGAGGCGGTGGCGGACATCGCTTCGATCTTCATGATCCTTCTCCCCTCTCTGGCGGCGCCCGACCGGGGCCGGCGCCGGAACCTCCCGTCCGGAGACGGGATGGGGCGGGGCCGGCGATGCCGGCCCCGCCCCGTTTGTTACCCGAGGCCCCTTACTGGAGCAGGGAGAGGGCGATGTTGGGAGCCTGGTTGGCCTGCGCCAGGATGGCGACGCCGGCCTGCTGCATGATGCTGGCGCGGGTCATCTCGGCGGTCTCCTGGGCGATGTCGGTATCAAGGATACGCGACCGGGCGGCGGAGAGGTTTTCCGAGACGTTCATCAGGTTGGAGATGGTCGACTCGAAGCGGGCCTGCTTCGCCCCGTAGTCAGCACGGTGACCCGCCACGGTGGTCAGGGCGGCGTCGATGGCCGTGATGCTGGCCTGGGCCGTGGTGGCGTCGGTGACGATCAGACTGGCTGCGTCCACCCCGAGGGTGGCCGCCGTCACGTCGGATGTGTTGACGGCCATGGTGATCTGGTCGTTGGCGGTGGCGTTGGCTCCGACCTGGAAGTTCAGGGGGGTGAGGGCGGAGGCGTTGAGCATGTAGACGCCGTTGAAGGAGGTGGCCTGGGCGATCCGGTCGATCTCGAGGGAGAGCTGGTCCATTTCCCCCTTCAGGGAGGTGCGGTCGGCGGCGCTGTTGGTGTCGTTGGCGGCCTGCACGGCGATCTCCCGCATGCGCTGAAGCATGCTGGTGGTCTCCTGCATGGCCCCCTCGGCCACCTGGGCGAGGGAGATGCCGTCGTTGGCGTTGCGCACCGCCTGGTTGACGCCGCGGACCTGTGCGGTCATGCGCTCGGAAATGGCGAGGCCGGCCGCGTCGTCCTTGGCGCTGTTGATGCGAAGGCCCGAAGAGAGCCGCTGCATCGACTTGGAGAGCTGGGACTGGGTGGTGCTCAGGTTGCGTTGGGCGTTGAGAGAAGCGACGTTGGTGTTGATGTAGAGAGCCATGATTTTCCTCCGTGAAAGTGTTTGCGGGCATCCTTGCCCTTGGGTTGAGTGGGGTCGGAAAGACGGCCTTCCGGATAACCTCCTTGGCCCTGGATTTCTCCGACGTCCTGTGAAACTTATCGGCCTTGCCGGTCCGATTCTTTAGGAAAAATTTCTACTCACTGCCCGGCAGGGGCTGGCGGGTCGAATAGGGGGAGTTTTCCAGCACCACCTGAAGGGCCCGCCCCTTTTCCGGGGCATAGAGCACCGGGGCGGCCAGGTTGAGGCTCACCTGCCGTTCGGGGCGCACGGTGACCACCGCCAGCACGTGGCAGACATCCCCGTCCTCGAGCCCCAGGCGGCGCCGCTCGCCGGCGTCGGGAGCCACCCGGTAGTCGGGAAAGAAGCCCGTGGGATCGGTGAGCAGAAAGGCCACAGCGGTGTCCTCCGTGCTCTGGATCCAGAAGAAGGGCCCCCCGCCATGGTTGGGCATGACCAGAAAGTCGCGCAGCTCGCCGAAGCCGATGGGGCCCTCGACGAAGCGCAGGGTGTTGCGGGGGTCGTATTCCACCTCGCCGAAGCGGGTCCGGATCGTCGCCGTCATGACTTCTTCTCCCCGAGTCTCGCAGAGAGCTGTTCCAGATCCTGGATATCCCATCGGGTGGCCTCCTGGTTTTCCCGGCGGATCTTCTCGAAGACCTCCTGCCGGTAGATTTTTTTCTCCGGGGGGGCGTCGATGCCGATGCGGATCGCGCCTCCCTTGGTTTCGATGACGGTGATGCGGATGTCGTCTCCGATGAGGAACCCCTCGCCGGCCTTGCGGGTCAGTACCAGCATGTCGCCCTCCTGGCGTCTTCTTCCGCCCCGGTTTGGGGGGCGGCGCTCCTTCCTGGAGCATGCTTGTTTCGTTTCTTGTTTTTATAACAAGGACCGTTTCGCCACCAAGTCACCAAGTCACGAAGAAAAACGCTTGGACTCCTGAAACCCTTGAATCAGCGGCCCAATCAGGTCTCTTGTTCCTGATTCTACCTTGGTGCCTCCGTGGCCAATTCCTTTCGGGGCATGACTCCGCTCTTCATCGATCCTTGATTACAGGTAATCGAGGATCGAGAGCTTGGATATCCGTGCCGTCACGTTCAGCGCCGCCTCGAAGGCGCTCTCCTGCTGGGTGATGCGGGAGAGGGTCTCGAGGATGTCGGCCTCCTCGTAGCGGGCCAGGACCCCTTCCATGTCGGTCTGGGCCGCGGCGAGGCGCTCCCGGGAACTCTCCAGGCGCGCCCCCGTGAGACCGAGG
>JBFHXN010000283.1:0-4197 GCA_041598955.1 Desulfuromonadales bacterium
CCGGTCGAGCTCGGCGTCCTTCCCCTTGGGGGTCTCGAGGATCTTGGGAATGTCGGCAAAGCGTCCGTCGCGCATCAGGGCCTCGAACCCCTCCAGCCCCATGGCCCCCTGGCCGATATGCTCATGGCGGTCGACCCGGCAACCGAGCCCTTTCTTGCTGTCGTTGACGTGAAAGGCGGCGATCCGCCCGAGGCCCACCAGGCGGTCGAACTCGGCCATGGTCCGCTCGTACCCCTCGGCGCTGGAGAAATCATAGCCGGCCGCGAAGGTGTGGCAGGTATCGAGGCAGACCCCGAATCGCCCTCCGGGAACCCGCTCCATGATCTCCGCGAGATGCTCGAAGCGATGCCCGAGGGTGCTCCCCTGGCCCGCGGTGTTCTCGAGAAGCACCCGGACCCCCTCGGGGGCGTCGGCGAAGAGAAGGCGGAAGGCCTCGGCCACCCGGGCGAGGCCGGCTTCCTCGCCGCTCTCCCGGGGCGCCCCGGGGTGCATGACCAGATCGGGGATGCCGAGAAGGGCGCAGCGCTCCATCTCCTCCCGAAAGGCGGCGATGGAGCGTCGCCAGGGCTCCTCATCGGGGGAGGCCAGGTTGATGAGGTAGGAATCGTGAGCGACCACCGGCCCGATGGGGCTTTTTTGCCAGGTTTCCCGAAAGGTGCGGGCCTCCTCGTCGGAGATCGGCTTGGCCTTCCACTGGCTGGCGTTCTTGGTGAAGATCTGCAGGGCCGCGCAGCCGGCCTCCTCCCCGCGGGGAAAGGCAAGGTGCAGGCCTCCGGCGATGGACATGTGGGCGCCGATCAGGAGCATGGCTCTGGATTTCCTGTCTGGAGGTAAGAGGAAGGGGGCGTGGAAGAAACTTCAGCCTTTGCGTCCGAACCAGCCGGACTTGGGCGCGTAGATCTCCACCCTGTTGCGCCCGCGATGCTTGGCTTCGAGCAGGGCCTCGTCCGCGAACCCGATGAATTCGTTCTTCTTGAAGGTTTCCTTCTCGGGGTGAATGGTGGCCACGCCGAGGCTGATGGTGACCCGATAGCTGCCGCCGTCCCCGGAGAAGGGATGGGCTGCCACCAGCTTCCGGGCCCTCTCGGCCACCTCCCTGGCGCCCGTTTCGTCGGTCTCGGGAAGAACGAATACGAACTCCTCCCCCCCGTAGCGGGCGATGATGTCGTGCTCCCGCAGACCCTCCCGGGTCACAACGCAGAACTCCCGCAGGATGAAATCGCCCACCTGGTGGCCGTAGGTGTCGTTGAACCCCTTGAAGTTGTCGATGTCCGCCAGCACCAGGCTGAGAGGCCTGCCGTAGCGGGCCGCCCGGGCCAGCTCCTTGCCGAGGAAGTCCTGAAAAAACCGGTGATTGTACACCTCCGTCAAGCCGTCGATATGGACCAGGCGCTCCAGCAGGCGGTTCTTCTCCTCCAGCTCCCGGGTCAGATTCTCCAGCCGGATCTTGCTCTCCACCAGTTCGCGGTTCATCTGCTCATAGGAGAGGTTCAGCACGCTGAGCTCGGCATTGGCCTGCTGGAGGATCTGGGCGACGGACCGGGTCTTTTCGATCTTCAGCCCGAAATAGTCGGCGGCCTCGTTCACCTCGAGGTGCACGTTCTCGAAAATCTCTTCGATCTGCTGTTCCCCGAGCCGCAGCACCGCCTTGGCTCTCGCCCTGAAGACCTTGACCAGGGGGTCTGGCCGGGAGGCATGGAGGATGTCGGCCAGCAGCCCCCCCAGATAAACCACGAAAGTGATGAGCTGAAGACGCTCCCCGGCCCCCGTGTCCTGCCGCGGGTCGTGATGGAAGCGGGCCGTGCGCCAGAGAACCTCCGGGAAACGCCAGACCTTGAAGACCTCGCTGCCGATGAAGGCATGGTCAGCACCGAGGATCTCCCTCTCGAACTCCTCCAGGGGGCGCCCCGATTCCGAAGCCTCCGCCAAAACCCGGCTGTAGGGCTCCGGAAAAGCTCGGTCGAGAAAGAGCTGGCCGGCGTTCTGAAGAAGGCCGGCGATGAAAAACTCCTCCAGGTCCTTCTGCTTGAGCTTGGCCGCGATCAGGCGGGCGGAGACGGCACTGGCGAGGGACTTTCTCCAGAAGCCCCTGTAATCGAAGGCGTCTCCGGGAGAGGCTGATTCGATCTCGAGGAAGGAGAAGGAGAAAACGAGGTTGCGGACCGCATTGATCCCGAGGATGGAAACCGCCTGCTGAATGGTGCTGATCTTCTGTGGAAAACTGTAAAAGGCCGAGTTGACCACCTTCAGAATCTTGGCCGCCAGAGAGGTGTCCTTGGAAACCAGGTTGGCGATCTCGGCGATGGTCGTCTCCTCCCGGGCTGAAATCTCCACCAGCTTGGAGGCGACCGGGGCCAGGGTCGGCAGATTTCCCGAGGCGAGCACCTGGGCCAGGACCTGCTCCTTGGTCATCTGCTGTCTCCTGATGAGGGGAAATGGGGACCGGGGAAGCCGCGATTCAGGCCGCAGTCCACCGGGCCACGACCCCCGGCACCTCCGCCGCCGTGCCGACCCGGACATCGACGAAGGGAGGAGACTCCCCCCCCCCGACAAGGATCGTCCCCATCCCCAACGCCTTGGCGGTCTTGAGGTTCTCGACCGAGTCTTCCACCATCAGGCAGCGGCCGGCCTCCAGGCCGAGGCGGTCGAGCACCTTGAGATAGGGTTCGGGAAAGGGCTTGGGACGGTAGTCGGCGACGCGGATGTCGAAGACCTCCTCGAAGAGGTCGGAGAGGCCGAGGCAACCCAGCACCCGGTCGGCATGGCCGCTGGAGCCGTTGGTGAAGACCACCCTGCGCTGGGAGAGGCTCTCCAGGGCCGCACGCAGAGGGGGATCGGGGAGGAGGCGCTCGGCCACGTCGACGTCGTGGACATACTCCAGGTAATCCTCCGGGTCGACGGCGTGGTGCCGGATCAAACCGCCGAGGGTCACCCCGTAATCGACCCAGTAACGGCGCCGCAGACCGTCCACCTCCCCTTCGGGAATACCCACCACCTCGGCCATGTAGCGGTTGATGCGCCGGTCGATGAGTCCGAAGAGCTGCCGCTCCGGGGAGTAGAGGGTGTTATCGAGGTCGAAGAGGATGGCGTCCATAAAGTCGAAGGTTCAAGGTTCAAGGTTCAAGGTTCAAGGTTCAAGGTTCAAGGTTCAAGGTTCAAGGTTCAAGGTTCAAGGTTCAAGGTTCAAGGTTCAAGGTTCAAGGAGATTAGTATAAATTTGGAGCATATTTTGTCATTTCTTTTTTCACCTTTCACCTTTTCCCTTTCACCTTTTCCCTTTCTTCTATCCAACACCCAGCGCCTCCCGGATTTTCCCGATCCGCTGCCGGACCTCCTCCCCCGTCAGGTGCTTTTCGGCGTGGGGCTCGCTCCAGATCGGCCGGGGCCAGAGGGGGTCTTCCCGGAAGCGGGGGACGAGGTGCCAGTGGATGTGGGGGACCATGTTGCCGAGGAGCTCGTAGTTCATCTTCGCCGGGGAGAAGACCCGGTCGAGGGCTCCGGCGACGCGGCTCACCTCCTCCATGATCCCTCCCCTCACCTGCGGATCGAGATGGAAGAGCTCCGTCGCATGGCTTTTGGTGAAGAGAAAAGTATAGCCGGAGAAGAACTGGTCGCGGTTGAGGACCGCGTAGCAGTGCTCGAATTCGCCGATGCGCAGCTCGGGCTCGTCCATCCAGCGGGTGCACATGACACAGCTCATCGCGGGGCGTACTCCCCTTCGAAGACCTGCACGGCCGGGCCGGTCATGAAGACGTGGCCGTCCTCGGCCCACTCCAACTCCAGGTCCCCCCCCCTCAGGTGGTTGAGGATCCGCCGCTCGGTCAGCCCGGAGAGGACCCCTGCCACCGTCACCGCCGAGGCGCCCGTACCGCAGGCGAGGGTCTCGCCGGCCCCCCGCTCCCAGGTGCGCTGCCGGACCTCGGTGCGGGAGAGAAGCTCGACGAATTCGACGTTGATACGGTTGGGAAACCAGGGGTGGCGTTCGATCACCGGCCCGTACTTCTCGACGGGAAACTCCTCCACGCTGTCGACGAAGATCACGCAGTGGGGATTCCCCATGGAGACGCAGGTGATATGGAAGGTGCGGTCGAGGGCCTTGAGCTCCACCCCCACAACCTGCTCGCCGGGGGGGCCCGTCACGGGGATCTCGCCGCGGGTGAGCCGGGGGCGCCCCATGTTGACCCGCACCTTTTCCAC
>JBFHXN010000284.1:0-4193 GCA_041598955.1 Desulfuromonadales bacterium
GAGGCCAAGCGCCGCCCCGGGACCTCCTACTGCTCCTTCTGCGCACGGCTGCGCCGGGGGATCCTCTACAGCCTCGCCGACCGGCTCGGATGCAACAAGATCGCCCTGGGGCACCACCTCGACGACTTCATCGAGACGCTGTTTCTCAACCAGTTCTACGTCGGGACCCTCAAGGCCATGAGCCCCAGCCTCCTGGCCGACAACGGCCGCCACACTGTGATCCGCCCCCTGGTCTACGTGGAGGAGTCCCAGATCATCGAGTTCACCCGGCGCAACGGCTTCCCCGTGGTCTGCTGCGCCTGCCCGGTCTGCGGAATCGTCGACCAGAAACGCCAGAGGATGAAACAGCTGGTCAAGGAGTTGGCGAAGGACAACCCCCACCTGCGCAGCAGCATGATCTCGGCCCTGGGCAACGTTCACCCCCGCCACCTCCTCGACCCGAGGCTCAAGACCTCCTGAGACTGGCATCCCTGGAAAAGTCCGCTAGAATGGTGCCATCGTCCACCCAGGGGAGCCCATGAAAAAAGCCGCCCACAGCGATTTCGAGGTCGATCTCGCCCGCAAGGTCCAGCAGCTGCTCTTCCCCAAGAGCTCCCCCGTCTGCAGCTGGTGCTGCATGGGGGTGAAGAACCGCATGGCCCAGGGGCTCGGCGGGGACTTCTTCGAATTCATCACCATGCAGGACGGCTGTCAGGCGATCTTCGTCGGAGACGTCACCGGCCACGGCCTCCACGCCTCGGTGGTCATGTCGCTGCTCTACGGCTTCATCCACCACACCTCCATGGAAGGATGCGCCCCCCTGGAGCTGATGCACGAGGTCAACGGCTTTCTGCGCACCTTCGCCAAGCGCTCCCAGGAGTTCGACCACTTCTTCTCCACCACCCTCTTCTACAGCATCATCGACCCCGACTCCCTGGTCATGCACTACGTCAATGCCGGCCACGCCCCCCCCATGGTTCGCCGCCAGGACCGCATCTCCTACCTGGGATCCACCGCGCAGCCCCTGGGGTTCTTCGAAAAGCCCGAAATCGAAATGCGCTCCTTCCCCTTCAAGGAGGGAGACCGCTTCCTGCTCTTCACCGACGGCATCACCGACGGCACCAACGCCGCCGGCGAGCCCTTCGGACAGAAGAGGCTCGAGCAGCTCCTTATCAGCGCCCAGGGGGACCACATGGAGTTTCTGGACGAGGTCTTCGGCGCCCTCGACCGTTTCGGAGCCTGCGACGCCCTCGATGACGACTGCACCGCCATCGTCCTCGACCTTCACAGCCTCTCCTGATGTCTCAAGAGCCCCGGCCATGCTGAACGCCCCTCTCCAGACCCTGCCTCGGTCCCTCGTCCTCCCCCCCGACGAGTCGCCGCTGCGCATCATTCTCGCGGCCCTGCTCGCCGAGTGGGGCTATGGTCTCCCTGAGCCCCTGGATCCCAGGACTCCACGGCTCGCCTTCCGCGGCACCTCGCCAAAGCTCGAGCTCCGTCTCGACCTTCCCGGCCGGAGGGGTGCCGAGACTCTCCCCCTTCCACTCAGCCTGGAGAGCCTCTGGGTGTCGCTGGAACGCCACTTTCACCACCCCCCGCGGCAGCACCTGCGGCTGGCCGCTGCCTTGCCCGCCCGTCTCCATGTCGCCGGGGAGATCTGGACGGGGAGGACGGTGGCCCTATCGGACGCCGGGGTGCGATTGGACGGGATGAGGGAGCTGGTCCGGGGGGAACGAGTGGAGGTGGAGATCGAACTGGGCTCCGGGAAGGTTCCGGAGAGGTTGGCGGGGGAGGTGATCTACAACGTCTTTCGCAACCCCGGGCAGGAGGGGCTCGCGGTGGAGGCCGGCATCGCCTTCTTCGCGGGGCAGCAGGCGGGGCGCGAACGGGTGAGGAATTTCATCCTCCGCACCTACCTGGAGCAGGTGCGCTCCCGGCTCGCTCCGGAGCAGTTCAGGGCCGGACTGGCCCACTTTCTCCTCCCCGGGGAGGTGGCGGCGGCTTTCGGCACGAGGTGCTGAGGGTCGACCAGGAAAATGAATGCCGGACGGAGATCAATGACTCCCTCCCCCAGCCCCCTCCCCTCAAGGGAGGGGGTTTTCACTTGCGGAGAGACAAGGGCAACATCGCAGACGGGCGTTTTCAGCATCGGCTTCTGAATGCCTGCCGTCACACCACCACCCTCCCCGGGGCTGATCAAAAATGTCCGGATGCAAGGCGCCCGAAGGCCGAGGAGTGAGGCGTAGCGGAAGCTACGTCGCAGCGACGAGGGCGAGGGCAACGCCGCAGACGGGCGTTTTTCATCAGCCCCCACCCCCTTCGGGGCGGGTCGCCAGATGCCGGTCAAAAACCGCCCTGATCTTTTCCGTCACCTCCCGGTAGTCCTCCAGAAAAACCTGCTCGGGGCGCCGGGGGCGGTCGGGATAGCCGAGGCGCCGGGCCAGCTTGGCCAGGTAGTCCCGTTCCCCGGAAAGCTCGCTGATCGAGTGGTCGTGGAGGATGCGCAGTTTGTTCTCCAGGCGGCGCAGGAACTGGTAGCCGCTGCTCAGGGCCTGGTAGTCGGCCTCGTCGAGAAGCTTCTCCCGGTGGAGCTCATCGAGGGCCTTCATGGTGCCGTTCTGCCTCAGGGCCGGTTTCGTCCCGCCATGGAGCAGCTGCAGGTACTGCACCAGGAATTCCACGTCCACCATCCCCCCGCGGCCCGTCTTGATGTTGAAGGTCTCGGCTCCCTCCTTGGCGATCTCCGTCTCCATCCTCCCCCGGAGCCTCGCGATCTCCTCCGCCAGCCCCTCCGGCACGGGCCTCTCGTAGACCAGCTCCTGGTTGAGGGCCTCGATGCGTGCGGCGAAGTCCGTGGGACCCGCCACCACCCGGGCCTTGGTGAGGGCCTGGCGCTCCCAGACCTGGGCCGTGTCCTGGTGGTAGCGCCGGTAGGCGGCGAGGCTGGTGACGAGGGGTCCCTGGTTGCCCGAGGGGCGCAGGCGGGTGTCGATCTGGTAGACGCACCCCTCCCGTGTCATCAGGGTCAGCACCGAGATCACCCGCTGGGCGAGGCGGGCGAAGTACTCGGGGTTGGTCAGAGAGCGGAAGCGCTCCGGGTCGGTCCCCTCCACGGGGCGGTTCTCCCCCTCCCCCTCGTAGATGAAGATGATGTCGAGGTCCGAGTGGTAGTTGAGCTCCGCTCCGCCGAGCTTGCCCATGCCGAGCACGGCGAAATCGGCCGGATGCTCATCCGCCGTCCCGGTGTTGCAGAAGGGGAGGCCGTAGCGGGGGATGAGCTCCTCCCGGGCCATCTCCATGGCCTTCTCCAGGCAGACCTCGGCGAGGCAGGAGAGCTGCTGGGAGACCTCCTTGAGACCGATCTGGCCGCTGATGTCGTTGAGGGCGATGCGCAGGAACTCCTCGTTCCTGAAGCGGCGCAGCAGGTCGAGCCTCGCCTCGTAGTCCCGTCCGGCCCCGAACAGCTCGTCGAGGTCGGCGGCGATGGCCGGGCGCTCCTTGAATATCCGGGCGTAGGAGCGTGAGACCAGGGCGTCGAGGATCTCCGGGTGCTGGATGAAGATGCGGGAGAGAAAGAGGCTGGTCCCGAAAAGGGAGATCAGGAGCTTGATGATCTCCCGGTTCTCCGCCAGCAGGGCGTAGAAGGTTCCCCGGGCCCTCAGGGCGCTCAGGAAGCGCTCCAGGTTGAGAAAGGCCATGTCGGGCTCGGGGGAGTCGAGGACCTCCTGCATCAGCAGGGGAGCGATGCGCCCCAGCAGGCGGCGGGTCCGTTCGGTGAGATGGACCCGCGGCCCCCCGTCGCGCAGCACCACCAGGGCGTCGTAGGCACCGTCGGGGTTCTTGAACCCCTTCTCCTCGAGCAGGTCCTTAACCAGGTCGGAGTCGGCGGTGGGATCGAAGAGGATGGCGACCTCGGGGCGCACCTCCTCGCGGATCTCCTCCTCGGGGGTGTAGAAGAGATCGCGGAATATGGCCTGGACTCCGGCGCGGTGCCGCTCGAGCTCCTTCTCGAAGGATGCCCGGTCCGAAAAACCGCAGCGCCGGGCGAGGGCCCTCAGCTCCTCGTAGACGATGGGAAAGGCCGCCCGCCACTTCTCCGGACCGTCTCTCTCCTCGCGCAAGATCTCGATCAGACGATCGGTTGGATCGCTCATGTCGGAGCCCTGGTGGTCGTCGCGGGATTCTCCCACGAAAGCTCGAATTCGTGGGTAGCC
>JBFHXN010000285.1:0-4190 GCA_041598955.1 Desulfuromonadales bacterium
CACTCCCCCATCTGGCAGACCTCCCGCAGCAGCCCCAGGGGGTTGACCCCCCGGCGAAAGATGTCGGCCCCCGGGCGGAAACGGATCCGGTAGGTCTTGCGCCCCTGGCTCTGCCTTTCACCGGGGTCCTCCTCCAGCGCATGGCCCTGGCCCTCCCCTTCGGGAAGAATGGCCTGAAAGGCGGCCGTCAGGCGAACGAGATCGGTCTGAAGAGGAGGCGGACCGCCGTGGGCCGCCTCGACCATGAGCTTGATCTGATCCCGGGCGGCGAGGGTGAGGGAGATCAGCTCCTGGGTCACGGGGAGATCCCCCCGACGCACCAGTTCGAAGACCGTCTCCACCTCGTGGGTGAAGGAGGCGATGTCCTCGAAGCCGAACATGGCCCCGGAGCCCTTGATGGTATGAAGGGCGCGGAAGACCTGGCCGATCAACTCCTGGTCCCCGGGCGCCCTTTCCAGTTCCAGCAGCCCGTTCTCCAGGGCGACGAGGAGTTCCTGGGCTTCTTCGAGAAAGGCCTCTCCGTGGATATCGCTCATACCAGGACCCTTTTCACCACCCCGAGCAGTTGCTCGGGCTTGAAGGGCTTGACGATCCATCCGGTGGCCCCGGCGGCCTTCCCCTCGGCTTTCTTGGCCTCCTGGGACTCGGAGGTGAGCATGATGATCGGGACGAAGCGCAAAGCATCGATCTTGCGCACCTCCCGGATCAGCTCGATGCCATCCATCTTGGGCATGTTGAGGTCGGTGATCAGCAGGTCGACCTGCTCGCCCATGAGCTTGCCCAGGGCCTCCTGCCCGTCTCCGGCCTCCACGACCTGGTAGCCTTCGTTCTGAAGGGTGAACGAGACCATCTGACGAACACTGGCCGAATCATCGACTGTCATGATGCGCTTGGCCATCAGCATTCCTCCTCGAACCACAAGCATCCCCGGCCCTCGCCGAGGGCGCATCCGATATGACGGGCAAAGCCGGCCTCGGCACTGAGCCGTTGGACCGCTTCGGGAATCCCGGCATTGGCGAAAACGAGTTTCTTCTTCTGGCTCACCGCGCTGCGGTGAGCCGCGCAGGCAAGCTGAAAGAAGGTGACATCCACGGCGGAGACCCCCGAGAGATCGACCGTGACCTCCTCGGCCCGGGCCAGGGCCTGTTGAAGCTCCTGCCTGAACTCCCCCGCGCGGGTCACGTTCAGCTCCCCCACGGGGCTGAGCAGGGTCGCCGCGCTATCGCTTTTCTTCGATCTTCCCATCGTTTTTCCACTCCCGATCCGCCAGAGGCGTTCAGAAAAGCTCCACGTTGTCTCCCAGATCGCTTCCCCGCCGCGAGGGCTCGGGTCGCGAAGCCGGACGTTCCTCCTTGGGCTTGGCGCCCCCCTTCTTCGCGATGCTCTGGTGGATGCTGCGCTCCCGGTGCATGGTGTAGCGGGAGAGCAGGTGCCCGAAGAGGGCGCTCTCCTCGGCCGTCCCCCGAAGCCGCCCGGCTCTGCCCGGTCTGGCGGAGCGACTGGAAGCGATGTCGGAGAGCCCCCCCGTGACCTCCGTGAGAACCCGGGCGGCCAGTCCGTCGACGGTCAGCCCGGCCACGGCGACCTCTATGGCCTCGGCAAGGCGCCGGCCATCCCCCTCCATCCCCACCAGGTTGGAGACGGCGTCCCGGTTGAGCAGGCGAAGGTTGTTGAGCAGGCTCTGGAGCTCCCGGAGAAATTCCTCCACCTGGCTTTTGCGCTCTTCCCGTTCCCGGGCGTCCTGGTAACTCAGGCTCTTGGCGGCCTCGGTGATCTGGCGCAGGCTTCTTGAGATGAGGGTGGTCTGGAGCAGCGCGGTGGCGGAGAGTTTCTGGATCGCCCCGGCGATGACCCCCAGGCCCGCCCCCCCCTCGCTGACCCGGGCGGCCTTGATCCCGGCGTTGAGGGCCAGCACCTTCATCTCGGCCCCGATATTTTCGATCTCCTGGAGAAAGTCCCCCATCCGGGCCACGCTCGTCGCCAGTGAATCGATGGTGCTGGTCGACTCCCGGTTGGCCCGGGCGTTCTCCTCGAGATTGGCGGCCACCGCCGCCATGCCGTGCTCCATTTCGGCCAGAAAGGTGCTGCCGACCTGGTCGGTGGCGCCGGCGACCTGGTGGGTCTGGCGCCCCATGGCGGCAATGCTCACGGCGATCTCCCGAAGGTTCGACTTGATCTTGGAGACCGCCTTGACCAGTTCATCCCGGGAGTTGCCCAGCTGGGCCTCCTGAAGTCGGCAGATCTCTCCGATGGTCTCCACGACCCCTTCCACCTCTCCCTTGGCCGCCATGCGCAAATGCTTCTCGAGAGCGGAGGCCATGTCCCGCAGGGCCATCATGACATGTTCGATCTGCTGGCGGGTCAGGTCGTGGAACTGCAGGGAAGTCACCACCACCCCGACCCGGCGGTTGATGTCGGCGGAGAGGCCGGCGACCTCCCGGGCGCTGGAGGAGGAGATCTGGTGACGCTCGGCGAGGGTTGCGATCCCCGAACGGGTGTTGGCGATGATTTTCTGCGCCTTGCTGCTCTGGCGGCTGCGCAGTTCGGCGACCTTGGCCAGGGCCCCTTCGACCTCACCGGTGAGGGTGGCCAGCTGCCCCAGGATCTGCCGAGCCTGGGAGTCGATGTTCTCACCCAGCTTGCGCAGATCGTCGGCGAGAATGAAAAAACTCTGGTCTTCCTGGAGATGGGCGGCGTTCTCCACCTTGGTGGAGAGGCCGAGGATATTCATGTTCTTGACGATTTTCCGAAACCCGGCGACGGGCTCCACCACCTTGCCGAGCATCTGAAGAACCTGACGAAGTCCCTTCTCGGTGACCTCCGCCTCCTGGTCGAGGATCCGGGTGTAGACGGTGAGCTGCTCCAGAAGCCCTTCGAGACCGTCCACGGTGGCGGCAATCTCTTCCCCGAGCATCAGGGCGACCACCGAATTGGCGCGGCGGCTCAGGTCGGAACTCTGGTCATGGAATTGACGCAGACTGGCACCGATGGTCAAAAAATCGCCCTCGGTGGACCGGATGAATTCCCCCAGGCGGAGTTCCTGCTCCCTGAGGCGAGCCGCCAGGAGGCGTTCTCCCTCTGCACCGGGAAGGATGGGCGATAGCTTGGCTGCGGCGTCTGGCGTCATGTGATCCGGCATGGGACGATCCCGCGCCTTGCCGGAATCGTCAGAGGGTTCAAGGGGGCCGGAATGGGCGGCTGCGCACCCGGCAAAGTCCTCAACATCCGTGCAACTTCTGCGCCGAACCGGAAGGCAAGAGGCAGGTCGGGGGATATCCCTCTCCAGAGGGGAAGGAATCGCGAAATTGAGCAGTCAGTCTAAGAACATTTTCCTGCAAGGTCAAGCATTCCCTCCCCCGGGGGGCCCTGACGATTGAAATGACCCTGACAGACCCACCGCGGGGCCTTCATGGGCGATTTTTTCTTGACACATTAGGTTTTTCTTTTTAATATCCTCCAAGTTTTTAAACCACATCCCAACGAAGGAGAAGTCAAATGAAGAAGATGCTCGTTCTCGCCCTGCTGGTCCTGTTTGCAGCCGCCCCGGCCATGGCGGCCGACACCGTCACCCTCGAGGCCAAAAACGGAAACGTCAGCTTCAACCACAAGGTCCACGGAGAGAAGGTCGGCTGCAAGGCCTGCCATCCCGAGGCGACCCCCGGCAAGCTGGAGCTCGACAAGGATTCCGGGCACAAGCTCTGCAAGGACTGCCACACGGAAAAAGGCGCCGGCCCCACCAAGTGCAACGAGTGCCACAAGAAGTAATCCCTCCCCAGGAACACCCCGTTCAAACCAGGAAGGCCCCGTGATCGCGGGGCCTTCTTTTTTCAGATTGTTGACAAACTCTTTTTTTTAGGCTGCTCAAAAACCCCTAGATGCAAGGCGCCCGCAGATCGCGGAGTGAGGCGTAGCGGAAGCTACGTCGCAGCGACGAGATCAAGGGGAACGAAGCAGATGGGGGTTTTTCAGCAGCCTGTTCTTTTTTGTGTCTTCTCCAGGCCGGGCGCCGTCAGCTCCCCGACCCGCTCTCCAGGGGGAAGTGGCAGGCCACCTGGTGACCTTCCCCCTGGTCGAGGAGCCTCGGCTCGCTCGAGGGGTCGGTGCAGATCTCGGGGCACCCCCTTTCCCGGTAGACGGGGCAGCGGGGGGCGAAGCGGCATCCGGCCAGGGGTCGCTCGAAGTCGTAGACC
>JBFHXN010000286.1:0-4166 GCA_041598955.1 Desulfuromonadales bacterium
CCCCCGGCGAGGTGGATCTCCCCCCGCTGCTCCCCCCGGGCCAGGGCAAGTACGCCGTCCTTGCGGTTGTAGTGAAAGATCTGCAGCAGATCGACCAGGGAGATCTGGTTGAGATTCCCCTCGATCTCCTTCTCCTGGCGGCTGACCTGCTCGGTGCGCTCCTTGCGGGTGAGGTAGCCGAGGATCCCGGCAAGGGCCTGATCGGGGTTGAAGGGGCGGGCCACGAAGAAGTCCCGGTGGCGGCGGAACCCTTCCACCTCCTCCCCTTCCCGGCCGATGAAGAAAAAGGCCGCCCCCTCCGTGCGGGGGTTGGCGCGCAGGATCTGGAAGAGCTTCTGGGCCGGGATCAGGGTCAGCTCCGTGTCGAGAACCAGCAGGTCGGGCCCCGAACCGAGGGCCGCCTCGAGGGCCTTGCCCCCATCGGGGCAGAGCTGCACCTCGCACCCCTTCTCGCGCAGGGGGTCGGCAAGGGCCGCTATCTCGCTGCGGGAGCCTGCGAGGATCACTTTGGGAGACTTGCGCACCATGGTCAATCCCGGCTGCGGGGTGAAGGATCGCCGTCGGCAGACGGCCATTCCGGGCTGTTCAAAAAGGTTCGAGGGGATCGCCGTGACGCGGGGGGAGGCCCGGCTCCCCCGGTCAGATCTGGGTCTGGAGCTGGTACTGTTCCTGGAGCTTGGCGATCATGTTCTCGACGAAGTAGAAATCCGAGGTGTGAAAGCCGATCAGCTCCCCCTTGTGCTGGTGGGCGAAGAGGGCATAGGCCTGATCCTCGGTCAGGTAGATCAGAAAGGGGTATTTCCTGAACTGGGGCTCCTCGATATGGATCGGCACCGTCTTCTGAACGTCCCAGTGGACCCGCCGATCCCCCCCCAGCAGGTAGAGGGTGGTGGCCGACCTCTCCTGGGCCTCGAGCAGAGAGAGCCCCTTGCGGACCTGGTCGAAATCGCCGCAGCCCCGGTAGATGATCCCCCGGGTGCGACAGGACTCCACCACCTCCCGGCAGAAGGCCCGCAGCACCTCCTCGAAGCGATCGGCGGACATGCGGAAGAAGCGGCTCTGCAGCCCGTCCTCGAAGGCCGCCAGGCGCTTGGAAACCTGCAGGGCGCCCCCGTTGAAGCGGTAGTCCTTCGGGGTGCCGAGAATCTGCTCCACCGCCGACCAGAAGGGAGCGGCCTGCATGGCCCCCTTCTGGAAGAGGCTCTCCTTGAGACGCGCCAGGCGCCGAGTGAGGACCTGGCTGAGCTCCTCGAAATTATGCCCGTCGACGGGAAAAGAGGCGCCGCGAACGGCGGTCTGCACCGCCAGGCTGCGGCGCATGTCGGAGAGGGAGAGATCCTTGAGGGCCTTGCGGATCCGCTTCTGGGTCATCAGGGAGCCCCAGAAATCGGTCTCCGGCAGCAGCATGTAGTACTCGCTGGGGGAGACCATGGCCATGATGTCGGCGTCCCGGAGCACTTCCTGGACCTTGCCGAGCATCTGGGTGATCCCCAGTTCCAGCTCCTTCTCCCGGAAGGCGACCTTGAGCTCGGGGTAGTTGTCCACCGACAGGCGCAGCAGCGAGAGGTTGCGGCCGTAGCGGCGGGCCGTCTGGAGCTCCTTGTCCAGAAAATCGCGGAAAAAGGCCATGTTGTAGGCCATCCCCTGGTCGGCCCGCAGGCTCTTCTGCTCCAGGGACCGGTAGCGCAGCACGTTGGAGAGGGCGCTGGCGGCGAACTCGGAGGCGGCGGCCGCCACCTTGAGGTCCCGCGGTCCGAAGGCCGGACGTCCCATGGGGGCCTCCATCTGGACCAGGGCTACCGGCTCCACTCCCTGGCAGAGGGGAATCCAGACCTTTTTCCCTCCCGCCGCCAGGGCGGGCTCTCCGGCGAGGATGATCCGCCGGTCCTGCTCCCCGGGGGTGAGGACCTCCTCGGCGCCGCTCACCCGGGCGAGCCCCCTCAGGCAGTGACGACGGAAGTTGATGCCGCGATAGCCGGCCAGCCAGAGCACCCCCCCTTCGGCCTTGAGCAGCTCCATCAGGGTGTCGAGGATCAGGTCGCCGAGGCGGTCGAGATCCTCGACCCGCAGGAACTTCAGGCAGTTCTGGAAGGTGGAGAGGATGGAGGAGAGTTCGATGTTCTCCCTGACCAGCTTGCCATGCTCGCTGCGCAGGGTCTGGCCGAAGAGGATGCGGTTGACGACGTGGAGGAATTCCTCGGGGTTGATCGGCTTGAGCAGGTATTCGCTCACCCCGCTCTTCATGGTCGCCACCGCCTTCTCCACATCCTTGTGGGCGGTGACCACCATCACTTCCTGGTCGGGGTTGAGGCGGCGGATCGCCTCAGCGGTCGCCAGACCGTCCATCCCCGGCATCTGCATGTCGGTGATGATGAGGTCGAAGGGCTCCCCCTTGAGGACCTCCAGGGCCTCCTCGCCGCTCGCGGCGGTCCGCACCAGGTACCCCTCGGCCCCGAGGAGGTCCTGGTAGAAGCGACGGAAGAAGTTCTCGTCGTCGATGGCGAGGATGCGACCTTTGGCCATGGTTGCGAAATCTCAGGAGCCGGCGGCCGGAACCCGGGAGAAGGACTCGAGGGACCCTGCGGACGGAGGTTGGAGTTTCAGCCCGGCGGGGACTGGAGTTCGCCGAGCTGGGAGTTTTTGTAGGACCGGGTCACCTTCACCGGGACGGTGCGGCCGATCAGCTCCGCATCTCCCTTGAAATTCACGATGCGGTTCCAGGTGGTGCGGCCGAAGAGCTGTCCTCCCCGCTGGCGGCTCTCCCCCTCGACCAGCACGGGGAGAGTGCGTCCCACGTCGGAGGCCCAGGTTTCGGCGCCGATGCGCTCCTGCAGGGTCACGAGCCGATCGAAGCGGGCCTGCTTGGCGGCCGGGTCGAGGGTCTCGGGCAGAGCGGCCGCGGCGGTTCCGGGGCGGGGGGAGTAGAGAAAGAGAAAGGCGTCGGCGTAGCGGATCTCTTCCACCAGGGCGAGGGTGGCCTCGAAGTCCTCCTCGGTCTCACCGGGAAACCCGACGATGACGTCTGTGGTCAGACGGATCTCCGGGCAGACCCGGCGGAGCCGCTTGACCTTTTCCAGATATTCGGCCGCCGTGTAGCCGCGGTTCATCGCCCGAAGCACCGGATCGGCGCCGCTTTGAACGGGCAGGTGGAGGTGGCGGCAGAGCTTCTCGAGGCTCCCGAAGGAGTCGATGAGCTCCCCGGAGAGGTCCTTGGGATGGCTGGTGGTGAAGCGGATCCGCTCGATCCCCTCGAGGTCGTGGATGGACCTGAGCAGACCCGCGAAGGAGAGCTCCCCCCCGTCCCGGGCGCCGTAGGAGTTGACGTTCTGACCGAGCAGGGTCACCTCCCGCACCCCCTGAGCGGCCAGTTGCCCGACCTCGGCAAGGACTTCCCCGCTGGGGCGGCTGATTTCCCGGCCCCGCACATGGGGGACGATGCAGTAGGAGCAGAAGTTGTCGCACCCCTGCATGACGGTGACGAAGCGGGTGACGCCCCCCTTCTCGGAGCGGGTCGGAAAGAGGCGCAGCCGCGTCTCCCGGTCGAGAAACTCGGTCTCCGCGATCCGCACCCGGTCCCCCTCGACCCGCCGCACCAGATCGGGAAGCTGGTGGACGTTGTGGGTACCGAAGACCAGGTCGAGCCAGGGGACCCGCCCCAGCATCTCTTTTCCCTCCTGCTGGGCGACGCACCCCCCCACGCCGATGATGATCTCCGGGCGGGCGTCCTTGAGCGGCTTGAAGCGCCCCAGGTGGCCGTAGACCTTGCGCTCGGCCTTTCCCCGCACCGAACAGGTGTTGAGCAGGATGAGGTCGGCCCCATCGGGGCTCTCAACCTGACCGTACCCGATCTCCTGCAACAGGTGGACGATCCGTTCCGAATCGACGACGTTCATCTGGCACCCGAAGGTCTCCAGGTAAAAAAACTTCTCCGCGACCACGCTTGTAATTGTCCTTCCACCGCGATTTGGCGGGCATCTTAACCAATGCAAAAGCGCAAAGTCAAACGATTTCCCCCCCCCTGGAAGGCTCCCGCAGGGCGATGGCCTCCTCCAGAAAGGGGGTGAGCAGGGAGGGGTGTTCCAGGCAGCAGAGGTTGAGGGGGCGGGAGGGCGGGTCAGCCATGAGCTTCAGGGTGGCGAGGTCGGCACCCAGGAGATCGGAAGAGC
>JBFHXN010000287.1:0-4159 GCA_041598955.1 Desulfuromonadales bacterium
GCCGATGCCCCGGAGGAGGGGGATTTCACCCTTCCGGCGGTCCTGAGGCGGGGGGGGCTGACCCTCGCAGTGAGCACCGCGGGGGGGAGCCCGGCCCTGGCCGTTCTGATGCGGGACCGGCTCGCCGAGGAGTGGGGGGAAGAGTGGGGGGTGCTGCTGGCCATCGCCGCCGCCCTGCGGCAAAAGCGGTTGACACCCCCGGAGAACGACGAATATAATCAGGCGATTTTCCGCCGCATTTTCACCGGACATCTTCCCGCGCTCATCGCCGAGCGGGACAGGAAAGGCATCGACCGGGCCCTGCGGGAGCTCTTCGGGGAAGGGATCTCCCTCGAGGCTCTGGGGGTCGCGTTGCCGACAGGGAAACCATGAACGCCAGCCTCCTGCTTTTCAAGGTCACCCTCCTCTTCTATTTCGCCGCCACCGTTCTGCTGCTGATCGACATCCTGGCCCGCCGGGAGAAGGTCGGCCGGGCGGGCCGATGGGTGCTCATCGGCGGCTTCGTGCTGCACTGCGTCACCCTGCTGGTGCGCTACCTGGAAATCGGCTACACGCCGGTGGCCAACCTGCACGAGTCCCTCTCCTTTTTTGCCTGGGCCGTCGTCGGCATCTTCCTCCTCTTCGACCTGCGCTACCGCAGCACGGTGCTCGGGGCCTTTCTCTCTCCCCTCGCCCTGGTGCTCATGATCATCGGCTCGGCGGCCCCCAAGGGGGGCGGAGAGCTCAACCCCATGCTGGAGAGCTGGTGGTTTCCCGTCCACGTGACCCTGGCCTTTCTCGGCAACGCCGTCTTCACGGTGGCCTTCGGGGCGGGGGTCATGTACCTGCTTCAGGAGCGGATGCTCAAGAGCAAGAAATTCTCCACCCTTTACTTCCGCCTCCCTTCCCTGGAGGTCCTCGACAGCATCAACTACAAGTGCCTGACCTTCGGCTTTCCCCTGCTGACCATGGGGATCATCTCCGGGGCGGTCTGGGCCAACTCGGCCTGGGGGGGATACTGGCGCTGGGATCCCAAGGAGACCTGGGCCCTGATCACCTGGTTCCTCTACGCCGCCCTTCTTCACGGCCGGCTGACCGTCGGCTGGCGCGGCCGCCGGGCCGCCATCTTCGCCATCATCGGCTTTCTCTGCGTGCTCTTCACCTTTCTCGGGGTCAACCTGCTCCTCACCGGAGAGCACAGCTTCCGGTCCCTGCAGGGCCGCTAATTCCCCTCCGACGGAACGGACCGCATGAATATCCTCGTAGTGGGGCTGAGCCACAAGACCGCCCCCGTGGAAATACGTGAAAAGGTGGCTTTTCCCCCCACCGCCATGGATAAGCCCCTGCAGGCGCTGCTGGCCCTGCCGGCGGTGAACGAGGGGGTCATCGTCTCCACCTGCAACCGGGTGGAGCTCTACGCCGCCAGTCGAGACGCCGAGGCCGCCGTGGCCCAGCTCAGGAGGTTCATCGCCTCCTGGCACGACCTCTCCATGGAGGAGCTCGAACCCCACCTCTACGATGTCCAGGGTCAGGAGGCCATCCGTCACATCTACCGGGTCGCCTCCAGCCTCGACTCCATGGTCATCGGCGAGCCGCAGATCCTCGGCCAGATCAAGACCGCCTACGGCTACGCCACCGAGTACAAGACCACCGGCATCATCCTCAACCGTCTGCTCCACAAGGCCTTTTCCGTGGCCAAGAGGGTGCGCACCGAGACCAACATCGCCGGCAACGCCGTCTCTGTCTCCTTCGCCGCCGTGGAGCTGGCCCGCAAGATCTTCGGCACCCTGGAGGAGAAGACGGTCCTTCTGATCGGGGCCGGAGAGATGTGCGAGCTGGCCGCTCGCCATTTCGTCACCAACGGCGTCCCCTCGGTCCTGGTCACCAACCGCACCTTCGAGCGGGCCGAAAAACTGGCCGCCGACTTCGGCGGGCGGGCCATTCCCTTCGAGGGGTTCGCCGACCAGCTGCACCAGGTCGATATCGTCCTCACCTCCACCGGCGCCCCCAACTTCATCCTCAATCGCAAGCAGGTGGAGGAGGTGCTTCGCCGCCGCAAGAACCGCCCGATGCTCTTCATCGACATCGCCGTTCCCCGCGACATCGATCCCAAGGTCAACGATCTCGACAACGTCTACCTCTACGACGTCGACGACCTGCAGGGGGTGGTGCAGGCCAACCTCAAGGAGCGTCACAAGGAGGCGAAGAAGGCCGAGGGGATCATCGACCAGGAGATCGATCAGTTCCACCGCTGGCTCTGCAACCTCGACGTGGTTCCGACCATCGTCGCCCTGCGGGAGCAGTTCGAGGAGGTACGCCGCCGGGAGCTGGAGAAGGGGCTCGGCCGGCTGAAGGGGCTCGGCGAGAAGGAGCGCGAGGCGGTGGAGGCCCTGACCGGAGCCATCGTCAACAAGCTGCTCCACCGGCCGATCACCGTGCTCAAGAAATGCCAGAACGAGGCCGCCGGAGACGCCTACGTCGATTCCGTGCGGGCGCTCTTCGACCTCAAACCGGGCGATCCGGGTGACGACTCGGAGGGGTGTTGAAAAACCCGCCCATGCTGCGTTGCCCTCATCCCTCATGAAAGAGCACTGTTCCCGATGCCTTATTCCTCGGGATTTCGGGCGCCTTGCATCCGGGCATTTTTGATCAGCCCCACCCGCCGATAGGTTCCGGGCATCCTGGCGCTCCATGGCCATGACCCTTGTCTTTTCGAAATAAACAAACGAAGGAGTTCACCGCGATCATGGCGAAAAAATTGCTCCGCATCGGCACCCGGGCCAGTCAGTTGGCGCTCTGGCAGGCCAACTGGGTCAAGTCCGAGCTTGAGAAACGCTATCCGGGCATGGAAGTCACCCTGACCAAGATCAAGACCCAAGGGGACAAGATCCTCGACGTCCCCCTGGCGATGGTGGGAGGCAAGGGGCTCTTCGTCAAGGAGATCGAGGAGGCGATGCTGCGCGGCGAGATCGACATCGCCGTCCACTCCATGAAGGACGTCCCCACCATCTTCCCCGAGGGGCTCTCCCTGCGCTGCATCACCGAGCGGGAGGACTGCCGCGACATCGTCATCCTGCGCCCCGGCGTGGCGACCTGGCGCGACCTGCCCCAGGGGGCCCGCATCGGGACCAGCGCCCTTCGCCGCAAGGCCCAGCTGCTCCATCTGCGCCCCGACCTCCAGATGATCGACATCCGGGGGAACGTCGAGACCCGCATCCGCAAGCTCACCGAGGACAATCTCGACGCGGTGATCCTGGCCGCCGCCGGCATGCACCGCCTCGGATTCGCAGCCCAGATCGGCGAATACCTGCCGGTGGATATCTCCATCCCGGCCATCGGCCAGGGGGCTCTGGGCCTCGAGAGCCGCATCGACGACGCCGAGACCAACGCCCTCATCGACTTCTTCAATCATCCCGAGACCGACTGGGCCGTGCGGGCCGAGCGCGCCTTTCTCCGGCGCCTCGAGGGGGGATGCCAGGTCCCCATCGCCTGCCACGGCACGGTGAGGGGCCGGACCCTGACCCTGACCGGCCTGGTGGCCGACGTGGAGGGGGTTCGCTGCCTCAAGAAGACCGTCACCGCTTCCGTCGAGGAGGCCGAGAAGGCGGGGGCCTCTCTGGGGGATGATCTGCTGCTCCAGGGGGCCGGCAAGATCCTCAACGAGGTCTATCAGCACGAGACGTTTAATGTCACCCGCGAGGACGTCTGATTTCTCCCCGAAGGCCAATGAACGTAGGGGCGCAGCATGCTGCGCCCCTACCCGTTTCGGCAAGGTTGCGGCAGTGAAACAGGGCATCGTCTATCTCATCGGCGCCGGCCCCGGCGACCCGGGCCTTCTCACCATCAAGGGGCGCGAGTGCCTGCGCCGCGCCGAGGTGGTGATCTACGACTATCTGGCCAATCCGGCCCTGCTCGCCGAGGCCCCGCAGGCCGAGCACCTCTACGTCGGCAAGCGCAAGGGGCTCCACCACGTCCCCCAGGAGGAGATCACCCGCCTGCTCCTCGAACGGGCCTCCGCCGGCAAGGTGGTGGCCCGGCTCAAGGGGGGGGACCCCTTCGTCTTCGGGCGGGGCGGGGAGGAGGCCCTGGCTCTGTCCGAGGCGGGCATCCCCTTCGAGGTGGTGCCCGGCGTGACCGCCGCCGTGGCCGCCGCGGCCTACGCGGGCATCCCCCTGACCCA
>JBFHXN010000288.1:0-4158 GCA_041598955.1 Desulfuromonadales bacterium
CCACCTGGCCTTCCACGGCCGCCGGGGGGAATTCACCCTGCTGCCCAGACGGGGGGACCTGCGGGAGAGCGCGAAGATTCTGGTGGCCCTGCTCGCCGGCCAAACCGAACCACCCCACGGCAAGTTTCTCGCCGAGCAGCGCCTCGCCTATGCCGCCATCGCCCTGGCCGGCCTGCTGCTTGCCGCAAGCGGCCTCTACCTCTCCCTCTGGCAGGCTTCACCCATCCCCCATCCGCCGGCGGTGACCCAGGCCATGGTTCTTCTGCACCTCGGCGGCACTTTTGTCTTTCTCGGCCTGGTGGTGCTGCACCTGGCGGCCTTCCTGCTCAAGGCAAACCGTCCCCTGCTGCCGGCCATGTTCGGCGGCCGGGTGCCTCTCGATTATGCCCGCAAGCGCCACCCCCTGTGGAAGGCAGGCGCGGCGCGAACAGCCTCGGATGACCATCCCCACGAAACCCCGGATGCGAATCGTCGCGCCGGCAACTGACCCAAAGGAGAAAACCGTGAAAAAAACCCATCGTCGCCTCCGGCTCTTCGCCCCCCTTCTCGCCCTGCTGCTGGCCGCCCCCCTGGCCATGGCCGCCCCCGACGACAGCGAAGCCCTGCGGGGCATCGAGAAAGGGAAGATCTTCTTCGACGTCAACCTGACCCAGCCCGAGCCCCTGGTCCTCTACCTCAACGTCATCCGCCAGACCCGGGAGAGTCTTCTCGCCCAGGGCGTCTCCCCCGATTTCATCGTGGCCTTCCGGGGGCTGTCGGTGAAATTCGTGACCCGCGACCTCTCCGGGGTCCCCTCCACCCAGCAGCCGACCTACCAGGCCATTGCCCAGCTCATCTCTGAGCTGGAAGGGATGGGGATACGCTTCCAGGCCTGCGCCGTGGCCACGGGGCTTTTCGGGGTGGACAACGCCTCCATTCTCCCCGAGGTCACAGTGGTCGGAAACACCTTCATCTCCTCCATGGCCTACCAGAGCAAGCGCAACGGCTACGCCGTCATTCCCGTCATGTAGGACGTCCCGCAGGCGGCTTCAGAACAAAGGCAAAGGTTGGGAGGATGCCCGGCCTTTGCCTTTGTTTTCCCTCCGAGGAAAATCCCCTCCTCCCTGCCATCCCCTCCCTTCTGCGCTAGACTGGTCTCCAGAGAAACCACCCCCACCAAGGAGGAGACCATGACGAACAAGAAGACCAGCACCTTCGGCCTGGGGCGACTCGCCCTCCTGCTTCTGGCCCTCTCCCTGCTCCCTGCCGCCGGAACGGCCCGGGCGGCCGATGACCGCCTCGCCCTTCTGGGGCTCACCACCGCCAAGGCGGTCTTCGACGTGCGCGCCGGGGAGGCGCCGCGGCTCTGGTTCATCCTCAAACTCATCCGCGAGTCCCACCGCGATATGGTTCAGCAGGACGTGGAGCCAGAATTCATCGTCAGCTTCCGCGGGGAATCGGTGAAACTGCTCACAAAAAGCGGGGTTGAGACGGAAGGTGAGGAGGTCGGACCGAAGCAGAAGATCGCCTGGATGCTGACCGAACTGGCCAAGGAGGGGATTCGCCTGGAAGGGTGCGGGGTCGCCACCCGGATGTTCGAGGTCCGCCAGGACGACTACCTGCCGGAGGTCGCGCCGGTGGGCAACAGCATTCTCTCCCTCATCGGATACCAGCAGAGGGGATACGCCCTGGTGCCGATGCACTGACCCCCCTCAATCCCCCCTGCGAAACAGGGGGGAGGGGAGCGCAGCGCCCAGGGGGGTCCGTCCCTACCCTTTTCCTCCACCCAGGTGGGCCACCACCCGCCCGGCGACTTGGTTGGAGGCATGGACGCAGTCGTTGATCCCCACCCCGAAGAAGGCATTGCCCGTAAAGAAGAACCCCGGCAGGGCCGAGGCGGCCTCCTCGAGGTCCGCCAGGCGCCGTCCGTGCCCGAGGGTGTACTGGGGGATGGCCCGGGGATGGCGGAAGATGCGGACGAAGTCGGGCTCGGCCTCGATCCCCATGATCTCTTTGAGGTCGGCCATGGTCCGCGCCCGGACCTCGGCCTCAGATAGCTCGATGGCGGAGGGGTTGGTCGCCCCCCCCATCATGGATCGCAGCAGCACGTGCCCCTGGGGGGCCCGGTGGGGGAAGATGCTCGAATCCCAGAGGGTGCCGAGGATCTGCTTCCCCTCCTTTTTCGGGATGAGGTAACCGAAGCCGTCCAACTCACCCGGAATCTTCTCACGGCGGTAGCCGAAGCAGACCACATTCATGGTGGCATAGGGGATATCCACCAGGGTCCGCGCCATCCCGGGGTGGAGCCCCTCGACCATCCCCGAGAGGGCATAGGAGGGACCGGCCGCCACCACCACCTCGGCGTCGACGCTCCCGCCCTTCTCCAGCCGCAGTTCGAAACCCCCCTCCTTGCGCAGGATGGTCTCGACGGCGGCGCCGGTCCGGACCTCGCCTCGGAGCCCCCGGCGGGTGCCGTCGGTGAGTTCCTGGATCCCTCCGGCGAAGGAGGTCAGCACTCCGCCTGGGCCGGCCGCGCTCGAGACCACCTTTCCCGCCTTGCGCTCGGCCTTCTTCTGCCGGGCCAGCATGACCATGGCCCTGATCAGGCCGCCGTACTCCTGCTCGAGCTGATGGATGCGGGGGAAGCAACTCTCGAGACTCATGGTCTCCGGGTCGCCGGCGAAGATCCCCGAAACCATCGGAGCGATGAGCTTGTCGAGGGCCTCCTGCCCCAGGCGGCGCCGGGCGAAATCGGCCAGGGTCTCGTCGACCCCGTCCCGCTTGGCCGGGATCAGGGGCTCCAGGGCCAGCCGCGCCTTGCCGGGCCAGCTGATGAGATTCGACTTGAGGAAGGAGGGACCGTTCTCCGGCAGGCGGTTCAGCCTCCCCCCCGAGTAGATGAAGCGCTTGCGGGCGTTGTCGTCGGAGCGCAGCAGGCTCCCCCGGATACCCAGGTTCTCGCAGAGATCGAGGGTCATCGGCTTGCTGTCGAGAAAACCGTTGGGCCCCCACTCGCACAGGTACCCCTCCTCCCGCAGGCTCCAGATCTTCCCCCCGACCCGGTCTTTTTTCTCCAGCACGGTGACGCTCACGTCCAGGCCGGCTTCAGCGGCCAGCCGCTCGATGGCGAAGGCGGTGGAGAGGCCGGAGATGCCGGCTCCGATGACGGCGATTTTTCTCATCATGACGCTCCTCTGGAAGTCTGTGCATGAGACGCGGGAATGGAGACGATAGGGGCCATTCTAGAGGGCCCTCCCTGGCGGGTCAACCTTCCCGATGTCGCACGGGGCGATAACGGTAGCCGATGCCGTGCACCGTCTCGAGGACGGTGGGGCGCGCCGGGTCGGGTTCGATCTTCTTGCGCAGCTGAGCGATGTGCTGGTCGAGGGTGCGGGTGGTCCCGAGATAATCGATCCCCCAGGCGGCGTTGAGCAGCTCGTTGCGGGAGAGGACCTCGTCGGGGCGCTCCGCGAAGACGCCGAGCAGGGTCATCTCCCGGGCGCTGATGCGGAAGGTCTCCGTCCCGGTCTTCCCCTCGAAGCGCTTCCGATCGATGACGGCCGCACCGAAGGGGAAGAGGTCCGGCAGCGGCTTTCCATCCCCCGGACCGGCGGTCCGGGCGCGACGAAGCACCGCGGCGATGCGGGCCCGCAGCTCGTGGATGCCGAAGGGCTTGGTCACGTAGTCGTCGGCCCCCAGCTCCAGCCCCACCACCTTGTCGATCTCTTCGCCGCGGGCGGTGAGCAGGATGATCGGGACCCCGGCGTCTCGGCGGCGGACCTCCCGGCAGACGTCGTAGCCGCTCTTTTCCGGCATCATCACGTCGAGCAGCAGCAGGTCGGGGGACTCCCGCTCCCACAGCTCCAGCGCGGTAGCGCCGTCGCCGCAGGCCAGAACTCCATACCCCTCGCTCTCCAGGGTGGCGATCAGCCCCTCGCGCAGAGGGGTCTCGTCTTCGGCGATGAGGATCCGTGTTTTCATGCGCCTTCCCTTATCGTCACGGCACCATCCAGACATCGGGTTCCCCGCTTCATCCGGGATGACCTGCCTTGAACTCCAGCGGCAATCGCACCTCGAAACAGGCCCCGCCCCCCGGGCGATCGGCATAAATCAAATCCCCCCCCTGGTCGCGCAGCAGCTGGCGGCTGATGGCCAGCCCCAGTCCGCTCCCCGGCCGGC
>JBFHXN010000289.1:0-4118 GCA_041598955.1 Desulfuromonadales bacterium
CTGCCTCTCCTGCGCCGTCCACGTCGTCACCCCCAAGGGTGAGGACCTCGGGCGCTTCGTGGTCGGGGCCGAGTGATGCAGGCCATGGCCATGGATCGTAGGTGCGGGGATTTCCCTGCCGAGGGCGCGGCATGCAGCGCCCCTACCCGCGCTCCCGTACTGGTGATGGGGGTGGGAAACCTCCTGCGTCAGGACGACGGCTTCGGCTTCGCCGTTCTGGAGGAGCTCGAGGGGCGCGGGATTCCCGAAGGGGTCGAACTTCTCGACGCGGGGACGAGCGCCATCGACCTGATGGACTGCTTCGGCGGCCGGGAGCGCCTCATCGTCCTCGACGCGGTGCGCGGGGGACGGGAGCCCGGCACCCTCTACCGTTTCAGCCCCGAGGATGTGGAGGCCGAGCGGCTGCCGATGAACTCCCTGCACCAGGTGGGGCTCCTGGAGACCCTCAAGCTCGGCGAGCTGGTCGACTGCAAGCCCCGCAGCACCGTGGTCATCGGCGTGCAGCCGGCGGAGACGGGCCTGGGCATCGGCCTTACCGACAGGGTGCGGGCCGCCGTGGAGAAGGCCGCCGACCTGGTGATAGAGGAGATCGAGGGATACCTTTCTGCCACGGAGACAGGGGGGCGGGAAGGCCGAGAAGCAAAGAAACACCCCGTTGAGACAATACCTGCTTGAGGTCTAACTCAGTGCCGACCTCTCCCTGGTGAACAGAGGGGGAGGGTGGCCACTATAAATTTTCGGGATCCATTCTGAATTTCGCAAGGAGAGACCACCATGCCCGTTTCCCGACGCAGATTCCTGCAGTTTTCCGCCGGCACCGCCGCGGCGCTCGGCGTCAACATCTTCGACAATCCCCTGCTCAAGAAGGCCTTCGCCGCCTCGGTGCAGGAGACCCCCATCATCTGGCTGGCCGCCGGCGCCTGTTCGGGCTGCAGCGTCTCGCTGCTCAACAGCCTCTCCCCCCGCATCCAGGACGTACTCCTCGACCAGGTCATCCCGGGTCACCACACGGAGCTCGCCTTCCATCCCACGGTCATGGCCGCCTCCGGCGACCTGGCCATGCAGGCCATGTACGACACGGAGGAGAAACCCTTCCTGCTGGTGGTCGAAGGCTCCATCACCACCGCCGACAACGGGATCCACTGCGAGGTGGGTGAGAAAAACGGCCACGGCATCACCAGCCTGGAGCACGTTCTGCGGCTCGGGAAAAAGGCCAAGGCGGTCATTGCCATCGGCAGCTGCGCGGCCTACGGAGGCATCCCGGCGGCCAACATGAACCCGACGGGCTCCAAGGGGGTCATGGAGGTCTTCCGGGCCCACGGCGTCACCACCCCCACCGTCAATCTCCCCGGCTGCGCCATCCACCCCGACTGGTTCATCGCCACCGTCGCCACCCTGCTGCTGGGGGGGCCCGAGGCGATCAAGGTCGACGCCCACGGCCGGCCCGAGATGATCTACAAGAAGCTCATCCACGACAACTGCCCCCTGCGGGGCCACTTCGACGCCGGGCGCTTCGCCGAGAAGCCGGGCGACCCCTACTGCCTCTACAAGCTCGGCTGCAAGGGGCCTATCGCCCACGCCAACTGTCCCGAGAAGAAGTTCAACTCGGGGACCAACTGGTGCATCGAGAACGGCCATCCCTGCATCGGCTGCGTGGAGCCCGAGTTCCCCTTCGCCCAGTCCCTCTGGAAGACGGTCCCCATCACCCAGATGACCCCCCCGGCCGCCTATCCCCCCATCTTCACCGACCACGGCAAGGGGATCGACGTCACGCCGGCCTACGCGGCCCTCGCGGGAGCCGCCGCCGGGGTCGTCGGACTCAACGCCCTGCGCAACCGCCGGGACAAGGACAGCCAGGACCAGGACGGGGAGGAGTAAACGATGGAGATCAGCCGTCGGAAATTCCTGAAGATCGGAGCCGCGGGAGGAGCCGCTGCGGCCTGCGCCGTCGCCTCTCCGGCCCAGGCCCGGGAGGCCCGGGAACCCCATCCCGAGTGGAACGCGATGCTCAACGACTCGACCCGCTGCATCGGCTGCAAGGCCTGCCAGGTGGCCTGCAAGGAGGAGAACAAGCTTCCCGCCGAATCGACCCTGGGTGAGGAGAAGCTGCTCGGCCGGGCCGTCTACGACGCCCCCCGGGAGCTCTCGGAGCACACCTATACCCTGATCCAGATGCACCAGGGGGAGACGGGGGAGTCGACCTTCGTGAAAAAGCAGTGCATGCACTGTGTCGACCCGGCCTGCCAGTCGGCCTGCATCGTCGGGGCCCTGAAGAAACAGCCCGACGGTTCGGTGAAGTACGACGCCGGCATGTGCATGGGCTGCCGCTACTGCATGGTCGCCTGCCCCTTCAACGTTCCCCAGTTCGAATGGAAGCGCGCCATCCCCTCCATCAAGAAGTGCACCCTCTGCAGCGAAAGCCGCCTCGCCAAGGGCAAGCCCACCGCCTGCGCCACCGCCTGCCCCGCCGGGGCCATCGTCTTCGGCAAGCGCACCGAGCTGCTCAAGATCGCCCGGCAGCGCATCGCGGCGGAGCCCGGCCGCTACCTCGACCAGATCTACGGGGACGAGGAGGTCGGCGGCACCGGCGTGATCTACCTGACCAAACCCCAGGCGGACTTCGCCGCCCTCGGGCTTCCCGCCTTCGGTCACAAGCCGGTCTCGGGACTCACCGAGAGCATCCAGCACCGCATCTTCCAGTACTTCATCCCGCCCATCGCCGTCTACAGCGTCCTCGGCGGCATCATGGCCTACAACCAGCGGCGGAAGAAGAACGCCGGCATCGAAGGAGGCGAAGATGAGTATTAAGGCGGCGCCGCTGCGTCAGAAGTTCTTCACCCCCAACGTCGCCATCCTCCTTTTCTTCATGGCGGCCGGGGTGCTCTTCGCCTATTTCCGCTTCTTCCACGGCTTCGGGTCGGTGACCAACCTCAACCCCGCCTACCCCTTCGGCCTCTGGATCGCCTTCGACGTCGCCTGCGGGGTAGCCCTGGCCGCCGGAGGTTTCACCACGGCCTCCATCGTCGAGATCTTCGGCCGGGAGAAGTTCCATCCCCTGGTGCGCCCGGCGATCCTCACGGCCTTCATCGGCTACTTCCTGGTCGGCCTGGCGGTCTTCTTCGACCTGGGCAAGTACTACAACATCTGGCACGCCCTGATCTTCTGGAACGGCACCTCGGTGCTCTTCGAGGTGGCCTGGTGCGTCATGCTCTACCTGACGGTCCTCGCCATCGAGAACCTCCCCAACGTGGTGGAGGAGTTCAAGGGGAACGTCGACCTCCCCGGCCGCTTCGCCCGCCTCAATGCCCCGGCCGAGTGGACCCTGGGGAAGCTCGACATCTTCTGCCGCCGGACCATGGCCTTCTTCGTCATCGCGGGGGTGGTCCTCTCCTTCGGGCACCAGTCCTCCCTGGGGACGATGATGCTGATCGCTCCCTACAAGCTCCACGAGCTCTGGTACACTCCCCTCTCGCCGCTGCTCTTTCTGACCTCGGCGGTCTCCGTCGGCATCCCCATGGTGGTCTTCGAGGGAACCCTCGCCGCCTGGTTCTTCCGGCGCAAGCCCGAGACCGAGCTCCTCTCGGGGATCGCCAAGTACGTGCCGGCCTTCCTCGGCACCTACCTGCTGCTGCGGGTGGGGGATCTCGCCTACCGGGGCGTTCTCGCCAGCGCCTTCGACGGGAGCCTCCAGGGGTATGCCTTCCTGCTGGAGATCAGCCTCTTCGCCATCCCCTATTTCCTTCTCAAGCGCCGCCGCATCCGGCAGGACACGGGCAAGCTCTTCCTCTGCTCCCTTTCTGTGATCCTGGCGGTTGTTCTCAACCGTTTCAATGTCTTTCTCATCGGCGTCGACACCGGCACCGGCTGGACCTACTTCCCCTCCGTCGGGGAGTTCGCCGTCACCTTCGCCTTTCTCGCCTTCGGGGTGCTGCTCTACAAGATCGGCGTCAACTACCTGCCGATCCTGGAGGCCCAGGAGGAGCACTGATTCCCGGCCCATGGCAAGGGTCCCCTTCCCCACCCCCCCCTCCCCGGGGGAGGGGACCCCGCTGGAAAAGCCCGCCGCGAGGCGGGCTTTTCTTTATTCCCAACGCGAAGTCCGCGAGTTCACCCTCCCC
>JBFHXN010000290.1:0-4102 GCA_041598955.1 Desulfuromonadales bacterium
CCCCCTCGTCGATGGAGAGGTCGAGGCCCGCAACGGCGACGACCTCCTGATTGCCGAGGGGGTAGACCTTGCGGACGGAGTTCAGTTCGATGAGAGACATGGGAATTCCTTCGGGTGCAGACATCGGGTGTCACCGGTCAGTCGGGACGGGCTCCCGCAGGGTGCCTGTCCCGGGAAGCCAGACCACCGGATGATGTTTCTCAATATTTGCGCATCGCCTCCGCGGGCTGGGTGCGGCCTGCCTTGAAGGCGGGGTAGAGAGAGGCGAGCAGGCAGAGGCCGACGACGTAGAGGGCGATCTGTCCCATCCAGGGAAGGTCCCAGGTGGCCCGCAGAACCGGTTCGAAGATCACCCCCCCCACCTCCAGGGTCTCGGGGACGAAGGCCCGCAGGTCGATCCCCCGCACCACGAGGTACCAGGTGGCCAGGGAGCCGAGCAGGGTGCCGAAGAGGAGGGCGACACCCCCCAGCAGAAGCGCCTCGGTCAGCACCAGCCGTCTCAGCCGCCCGGGGTCGGCCCCCAGGGCGAGGATGACGCCGAATTCGCGGATGCGCTCCATCACCGACATGAGCTGGGTGTTGACCACCCCGATGGTGACGATGAGCAGGATGACCACGAAGATGAATTTCTGGCTGGCGTAGTCGAGCTTGATGGCGTTGGCGAGGTTGGGCATCGCCTCCTCCCAGGAGACGGCCCGAAGCTCCGGGCGCCCCTCGATCAGCCCGGCGACGGCGGGGAGCGCTTCTCCCTGCGCCCCGGCCGACCGGAGGATCACGGCCAGTTCATGGATCTCGCCGGGGATGCCGGCCATGCGGGCCGCCCGCTCCCGCCCCACCAGGATCAGCGAGGCGTCGACCTCCCGCAGCCCCGTGGTGACCACCCCCCCCACCCGGAAGAGCTCGCTCGAAAGCTCCCCCGAGCGGCTCTGGACGGTGACCACGAACTTCCCCCCCGGCTGCAGCTGCAGCTCCCGCAGCAGGCGGCTGCCGAGCACCGCTTCCCGCCCGTCGGCGCTCTGAGGCATCTCCTCCGCCGAGAGGGTGCGCAGGAAGGGGTTGATCCCCAGCTCGGCGGCCGGGTCGACCCCCGTGAGGAGGATCCCCCGGCTCTCCCGGCTCGACTGGGCGAGCCCCGGCAGGTAGAGGCGCGGCAGGGCCGCAGCCACCTCCGGCAGGGCCCGCACCTGGCCGACCAGCTCCTGCGGCGCAAAGGAGAGCTTCTCGTCGCGGCTGCGCACATAGTCCCCGCTGTAGACCGCCAGGTGCCCCGAGCCGGCCCTCACCCCGCTGTCGACCATCCGGGCGTAGGTGCCGAAGGCGAGGTTGTGGAAGGCCTGCACCAGCATCACGCTCAGGCTCATAGCGGCCAGGGTGATCAGGGTGCGGCGCCTGTTGCGCCAGAGGTTGCGCCAGGCGAGAAGAAAGAGGTCGGGCATGATTCGATCGTCCAGTCGCAAGGGACGGGCTCCCAAAGGGGGCCTGTCCCGGAAAGTCGGGAGTCAGCAGTCCAATTCAATCCTCCCGGATCGCCTCAACGGGCTGCAGGCGGGCGGCCCTGCGGGCGGGGAGGTAGCCTGCCGCGAGGCAGACCGCGAGAAGCAACAGGGCCGGGACCCAGACATTGGCCGGCTCCAGCACCGCCGTCAGACGGGGCAGGATCGTCCCCCCGGCGTAGGTGACCGCCGTCATCCATCCCGAGAGATCGATGCCGTAGCGGGCCATGGCCAGGGAGAGGAGCAGCCCCAGGCCGACCCCCAGCACCAGGGCGAGGATTCCCATGGCGAGGCTCTCCAGCAGAACCAGCAGGCGCACCCGCCAGGGGCGAAGGCCGATGGCCATGAGGATGCCGAACTCCCGGGTGCGCTCCATGACCGACATGAAGAAGGTGTTGAGCACCCCCAGCCCAGCGGCGAGGTAGAGGATGAAGACGATGATCAGCCGCGAGACGTCGAAGGTGGCGATCGCCTCGCGCATCTCGGGCATGAGCTCCCCCCAGCCGACAGCTTCCACCCCCGGCGGCAGAATTCGCGCCAGCCCCAGGGCCAACTCCCCGGCCTCCATCGGCTCCTCGACGCTCAGGGCCACCTCGTGGATCCTCCCCTCGAGGACGGCGACCCGCTGCAGCCAGGGGAGCCCCACCAGGACCAGGGTGTTGTCGTGCCCCGTGTCGCCGGTGGAGAAGACCCCCCGGACGGTGAGCAGGTCGTTGCCGATGGAGCCGTCGGCGGCCTGGGTCACGAAGACGAGCTCGTCGCCGGGGGCGACCCCGAGTTTGCGGGCGAGTCCCGCGCCGATGACCGCGCCGTCCCCGGCCTCCGCGGGAAGGTAGCCCCCGGCGATCAGGCGGCGGTGGAGCAGGGTCACCCCCTCCTCCCGGGCCGGCTCGACGCCGAGCAGCTCCGCCGGGTAGGTGCTGCTGCCGTGGGAGACGAGCCCGAAGGCCCGCAGGCGGGGGGAGACGCCGGTCACCCCGGGAAAGGCCCCGAGCCGCGCGAGAAGGGCGGGCTCCTCGGGGAGGGTGGCGAACATCTCCCGCTCCTCCTGATACCCCGCGGAGGAGACCACGATGTGGCCGTGGTACTGCTCCGTGGCCGAGGCGAGCATGTCCCGCAGCATGCCGGAGAAGACCCCCAGGGAGAGGATCAGCAGGGAGCAGGAGACGACCATGGCCGAGAGGGTCAGCAGGGAGCGGCGGCGGTTGCGCCAGAGGTTGCGCAGGGCGAGGGTGAGGAGCATCTCTCAGCGCTCCTTGAGGCTGCGCAGGGAGAAGAAGGTCTCTTCCATGGGGATGTCGAAGGCGAGCTCGCTGTAATGAAGCACGGTGAGCTCCCCGGGTTTGTCGAAGGGCTGCACGGCCATCCGCAGGGGGATGGTGCGCCCCGAGACGGCACGCACGTCGTCGAAGCGGATCTCCCGCACCTTGACCATCTGCTCGTCGAAGTATTCCACCCGCACCGGGACCCGGCCCGCCCGGGTCACCTCGTAGACGATCTTCCCCCAGACCACCGCCGCCTCGGGTTTGGGGAGGCACTCGATGCGCCAGAGGGTGGCGGTCTCCTCGAGGAGGGTGAATTCGTAGTCGAGGTCGACGTGGGAGGCCTTGACCAGGTCGTTGTTGGTGATGTGGCTCCCCATCCAGGCCCCCCCCATCATGGAGGCGGGCACCTTGATCACCCGGTCGACCCGGGGGAGATAGTTCCAGACCTCCTGCTCCACCTTCAGGGTGGCCACCCCCCGCTCCTTGGCCGGTGCGAGGATGCGGACCAGGAAGCGGTCCCGGCCGAGGGACCAGGCCTCCATCTCCATGTTGCGCTCCCAGTTCTCGGTGCGCACCTGCATGGTCATCCGGGCCTTGGAGGAGCGCCCCGTGTGCTGGTCCTCCACCTCGCGGATGAGCTGGCGCAGGTCGAGAGCCGCCGCCGGAAGGGGGGTGAGGAGTCCGAGGAGGATGGCGAGCAGAAGGGTCGGGCGGACGGACATTGGTTATCCTCCGGGGGGGGAAGGGGAACAGGGGGATAGTAGCGCAAAGGGGTCGGAAGGTAAACCGGGGACTGGCTCCCGCCAGGGAGCCTGTCCCCCTGGGGGCTGCAGGGTGGCTCTCCACCTTGGAGTTGACCCAGGGTGCCTCTCCCCCTCGGCTGAGGTGGGAGGCAGGAGCGGGCACCCTCTCCCTCGACGGGAGAGGGCCGGGTGAGGGTGAAAACCATCTTCGCCTGTTCCGGCCGGCCGCCGGTTCGCTCTCTGGCTAACAGGCTGAATGATCCTGCCTCCCTCTCCCTCGACGGGAGAGGGCCGGGGTGAGGGTGAAAAGCAACTTCGCCGGTCCCGGCCGGCCGCCGGGGCACTTTCTTTGCTCGTCCAAAGAAAGTACCCAAAGAAATGACGTTTTCAGGCGCTGCGCCGGCATTACTGTTGCGGCCAATCCGTGGCCGGCAGGGGGCGGCACGGGTCGGAACAACCGGTTCGTCTCCGTCGGTCCCACGGCACCACAGGCATTGGGGTTTGGGCACTCTGCCAGGCTCTTACAGGGACCGGCCGTGGGGGGGCTTTAAAACCGGTACAACCCTTTCTTTTCTCTCAGAGGGGCAGGGGTGGTGTGAAC
>JBFHXN010000291.1:0-4082 GCA_041598955.1 Desulfuromonadales bacterium
ACCACCTCCCCCGGGGCGACCTCTTCCCCTTCCCGGCAGAGGATGTCCATGAGGAAGCGCCCGTCGTCATTCTCCGCCCGCAGGAGCCTCTTGCGATCGGGGAGGGTGGCCTTGGCGATGTCGGAGGTCACCTTCAACCTCGGCTCCCCCTTGAACCGCACCAGCTTGTAGACCCCCCCGAGGGCTCCGCCCCCCTCCCCGGCGCAGGTCGCCAGGCGGGTTCCTACGCCGTAGATGTCGATCCGCCCCCCCTCTCCCCGGATCGACTGGATCACATGCTCGTCGAGCTCGTTGGAGGCGACGATCCTGACATCGGGGAATCCCGCCTCGTCGAACATGCGGCGGGCCTGCTTGGAGAGGTAGGCGAGGTCCCCCGAATCGAGACGGACGCCGAGCATCTCGTGCCCCTGCTCCCGCAGCTCCTTCGCCACCACGAGGGCGTTGGGCAGGCCGCTGGCGAGGGTGTCGTAGGTGTCGACCAGCAGGATGCAGCTGTCGGGAAAAGACTCGGCGTAGGCGCGAAAGGCGGCGAGCTCGTCGGGGAAGGCCATGATCCAGCTGTGGGCGTGGGTTCCCTTGACGGGAATGCCGTAGAGCTGGCCCGCCCAGACGTTGGAGGTAGAGCGCACTCCGCCGATGCAGGCCGCCCGGGCCCCCGAAAGCCCTCCGTCCGGCCCCTGGGCGCGGCGCAGGCCGAATTCGATCACCGATCCGTCGCCGGCCGCCGTGGTGAGCCGGGCGGCCTTGGTGGCGACCAGGGTCTGGAAGTTGACGATGTTGAGAAGGGCCGTCTCGACGAACTGGGCCTCGGCCAGGGTCCCCTCCACGGTGAGCAGCGGTTCGTTGGCAAAGACCACCGTCCCCTCGGGGGGGGCGGTGACCTGGCCCCGGAAGCGAAAGGTCCGGAGAAAGTCGAGGAAGGAGGGCTGGAAGAGGCCCAGGGATTTGAGGTAGTCGATCTCCTCGGAGGTGAAACGGAGCTCCGCGAGGTACTGGAGGGCCGGCTCGAGCCCGGCGAAGACGGCGTATCCCCCCTCGAAGGGGAGGGTGCGGAAGAAAAGGTCGAAGCTCGCCGGCTCCTCGTGCATCCCCTCCCTGAAGTAGCCGGCGAGCATGGTCAGTTCGTAGAGGTCGGTCAGCAGAGCGGGGTAGCGGGGGTGGGGCATGTCGGGCCTCCCGGGATAGGAACGCAGATGCCAGTATAACAGGTGGGACTGGGGGTTCAGGGGCCGGCGTCGAGTGCCTTTGCGATGCCGGAGAGCCCCTCCAGGGCCCCGCAGGGGAGGGAGAGGTGGGGGGGGGAGATCCGGGGCTCCCGGGGGTTGATGCGGATCACCCTTGCCCTTGAGTCTTCCCCCAGGCGCTCGCTGAGAAAGCGGATGGTGGGGATGGCCGTTCCGGCCCCCAGTTCGACGACGACCAGGGGAGAGCCCCGGTGCTGCTCGCGGAAGAGGTCGAAGCGCATCTCCTGGCCGTGGGTGCGCCCGGGAAGCCAGGAGTAATCACCGAACATCAGGATGTTGGGGCGGGCGACCCCGCCGCAGTGGGGGCAGCGGGGGACGTGGTCCGACCGCATCGTTTCGGTATCGACGACGATCTGCTCGCGGTTGTCCCAGATGTCCATGGAGCAGGGGGAGAGGCACTGGAGGTGGTGGATGGAGCCGTGGACCTCGAGCAGGGCGTCCGTGGGAAAGCCCGCCTTCTGGAATTGCCCGTCGACGTTGGAGGTGATCACGAAGTGGTCGAGGTTGAACTCCTCGATCCACTTGCGGAGAATCCCGAAGCCTTCGTGGGGGAGGGTGTCGCGGTAGAGGTTTGTGCGGTGACCGTAGAAGCCCCAGCCGAAGGCGGGGTCCCGCTCGAAGTGCCCGGGGTTGGCCGCCTCGATGAAGGAGAGGCCGAGCCGGCGGTAGGGGGGGTAGGCGTTCCAGAACCCATCGTTGCCGCGGAAGTCGGGGAGCCCCGAGTCGACCCCCATCCCCGCCCCGGCGGTGATGACCAGGGCCCGGGCCCCGCGGATGGCTTCGGCGGCGAGGCGGAAGGTCGGTTCGAGGTTCATCGGCTTTCCTCCTTCATGGCGGTCGGTCGGACCGGTCAGACCTGTCCGACTGGTCAGATCCCCACCCTCACCAGGGTCGGTCGGAGCACCCGCAGGGCCTCCCGGGGGTCGAGCCCCATCAGAAAGCCACGCTTGCCGCCGTTGATGTAGATTCGGGGGATCCCGAGGATGGTCTCCTCCATGTAGACTGGCATCTCCTTGCGTGTGCCGAAGGGGGAGGTCCCCCCCACCTGGTAGCCGCTGTGACGGTCGGCCACGGCCGGCGCGCAGGGGGTGACGCTTCTGGCCCCGATGAGGCGCGCCAGTTCCCGGACCGAGACCTGCCGGTCGCCGTGCATCAGGACGACGAGGGGATTCTTTTCATCGTCCTCCAGGATCAGGGTCTTGACCACGGCGTGCTCGTCCACCCCAAGTTCCCGGGCCGAAATCGCCGTTCCCCCCCGCTCCTCGTAGCGGTAGAGGTGGGGAGTGAATTCTACGCCGGCCTCCCGCAGGAGACGGACGGCGGGGGTGACGGGGGTCTTCTCCCTGGCCATCGCTCGATCCTCCTCAGGCCCCTCGGACCCAGGTGAAGAGAAGGATCCCCAGGCTGCCGACGAGTGCGGCGGCGCAGAGTCCGGCGAGCAGGGTCACCAGGGGTCCCGCGCGGCGCCGGGCGCTCAGGGTGAGGGGGGTGAGGAGCCCCAGGAGGGCCCCCCCGACGGCACCGCCCAGGTGCCCGGCGTTGTCCGCCCCGACGATCAGGCCGAAGACAAAGGCGAAGATCGCCCACTTGAACATGAAATCCCGCCGCTGGATGGAGAGGGGGTCTCCCAGGCGGTGGAAGTAGGCGACGGAGAAGCCGATCAGGCCGAAGAGGGAGCCCGAGGCGCCGACCACCGTCACCATGGGGTGCCAGAGATATCCCGCCAGGGTCGCCGTGAGGGCCGTGAGGGTGTAGAGGATGAGAAAGGGGGCACGGCCGATTTCATGTTCGAGGAGGGGGCCGACCTGGTAGAGGACCATCATGTTGAAGCCGAGGTGGATCAGCCCCCCGTGGGTGAAGGCGTAGGTGAGACAGCGCCACCACTCCCCCTCGGCGAGGACCAGGGGCCAGTACTGGGCGCCGGCGTAGATCATGAGGTAGAAGTCGGGGTTGAAGAGGGGGGAGAGACCCATCCCGGCTCCCATCCCCCGCAGCACCATCCAGGCGAAGAGGATGACATTGACGACGATCAGCAGGCGGGGCAGGGAGAAGCCCGGATCGCCGTATTCCCGCCGGCCGTGCCAGAGGTTTGTCAGGTTGCGCTCCAAGCGCATCATGCGCCACTGCCAGCGGGTGCCGTTCATGCCGAGGGCGTCGAAGAAGGGTTTCCAGTCCAAGGGGGAGTCCTTTCGGGGCAAGGTCAAGGAACTATTGCAGAAAAGGGGGGATCAGGCAACCCCTATCGAGGGGTCGGGCTCCGCAGGTGCCTGACACTGTGGGGGGCTCCCTTGACAGGAATGGCAAGTATGACATGTTGTCATACCTAGTGATCGAAAAGGGGATTGTCCATGCCAAAGACCAAAATCGCAGTGACCCTTGATGAGGAAATGCTCCGGGAAGTCGACCACATGGTTGCGCGTCGCGTCTTTCCCAGCCGCAGCCGGATTATCGAAGAGGCGGTTCAGGAAAAGTTGGCGCGACTGTCCCGCGACCGCCTGGCGCGGGAGAGCGCCAAGCTTGATCCCGGCTTCGAAAAGGCCTTGGCCGAGGAGGGGCTGGGAGAGGAGCTTTCCGAATGGCCCGAATACTGAGAGGAGAGATCCGCTGGGCGGATCTCAATCCCGTTCGCGGCAGTAAGCAGGGGGGGATGCGGCCGGTACTCGTCCTCAGCCACGATGTTTTCAACGCACGCTCCGGCACGGTCATCGCCGTCGCCATTACCAGCCAGCCCCAGCGGGCCGTCTTCCCCTTGACCCTCGAACTTTCCTCGCCGGCCCTTCCCAAAAAGTCCTGGGTCAAGATCAGCCAGATCCGAACCCTCGCCATCGAACGCAGCGG
>JBFHXN010000292.1:0-4061 GCA_041598955.1 Desulfuromonadales bacterium
CGAGCACCCGCAGCAGCAGCACCGGGTCGGTGGTCAGGACCACCTCCTGCGCCTCCTTGTCGATGTGCAGCTCACGCTCGTCGGCAAGGTCCTGGTTGCGGTAGAGGGCCGACGCCTGCTCGAGCATCTGCCGGGAGCCGGCCGGGGAGGGACGGACTTCGAGTTCGGCGCCTTCGGCCATGGTGAGCATCCGCTGGGCCTCGATTTCCTCGACGACCTGGTCGGCGGCCCTGTGGATCATCCGGAAGATATCCTCCCCCGCCGGGATGTCGCCGCTGGTCAGCAGCTCCGCCAGCCCCCGGATACTCCCTGCGACGTTGAGGACGTCGTGAAAGAATATCCGCTCCAGGGCTCCCCGGCGTTTCTCGTGGCTCACGTCGCTGAGGGCGAAGATGGTGAAGCGCTCCCCCTCGTATTCCAGCGGGGTGGCATGCACCAGAAGGTCGAGGGCTTCAGGACCGGACTCTCCCCGACGGGCGAGCCGGCACTCCTTGACGGCCGGTTGACCCGAGAGCCCGGCCAGGACCGCCAGCAGGGCCCCGCAGGTGGCACAGGCCTCCGCCTCGCCGCACCCCCCGGGGGAATCGCCGACGGTGGCACAGGCGAAGGCTTCTCCGGGGCGCAGCCCGCGGAGCAGGTCCTCGTCCCGAAGACCGGCCAGATCGAGCAGGGGCTGGTTGGCGTAGACCATTTCCCGCCGGCCGTTGAGGATGGCCAGCAGGCTCGGAAGGGCATCGAGGACCTGGCGGGTGAACCGGGCGCGGGAGAAATGATCGATCTGCCGCTGAAGCTCCGACCCCTCAGCCCTTCCGTCAGGCTCCATCCTCTCCCCCCTGACCTTCTGGGGCCCATCTCCCGTTTCCCTGAACATCGCTCACTCCCCTTCTGCGCTCCCCTGCCACTGGGCAAGGGTCTGCCTTGTGTCCGCCAGCAGCCGCTCCCGGCTTTCGGGGATCGGCTGCGCCCAGAGCCGCACCAGCCGCTCGGCGATGCGTCCGATCCCCCTGGCTGCCAGGCTCTCGGGAAAGGCTTCCAGAAGGGGGATCCGCCGACGGATCGACTCCCGGACCATCGGGTCGTGACAGACGAAGCCGAAGCAGTCGAGTTCCAGGGAGAGCTTCTGAGCCAGGTTGGTCTCCAGGTGACGGGCCACCTCGATCTCCTCGGCCGACTCCCCCATGTTGAAGACCAGCCTGGGGCGCAGGGCCCGGCAGGCCTGGGCGACCGCCTGCCCCACCTCGGGGTCGAGAGAGGCGATCTGCCCGAGCATCTCCTCCACGGTCGGCGCCGGAGCCCTCATGGGGGCCGTTCGGGCCGCCTCGAGGATCTCCTTGGCCGGCTCGCTGCGGGCGATCTCCCGGGCGATCACCCTCAGCACCAGGTTCTTGAGAAAGGAGAGCAGATTCATCAGCGCCGGCAGCTCCGGCGTTGTGATCACCAGGCCCCGGGGAGCCAGGCCGAAGAAATCGAGGGTATTGAAGGAGCTGCCTCCCCCCAGGTCGAGGAGCACGTAACGGGCCTGGAGGCTCTGCAGGGACTGAATCAGACGACTCTTCTGGGCGAAAGGGATATTGGCCATAAAGGGAGTCCGGCCATCCCCGGGCAAAAAGCGCAGGCCCGGGACCCCGGTATCCACCAGCAGGTCGGGAAGTTCCCCTTCCCTGGCGACCAGGAAATCCCCGATGCCGGGATGGTCGTTGGACAGGCCGAGAAAGGTGTGGAGGTTGCTCCCCCCCAGGTCGAGATCAACGGCGACCGTCGGCTCCCCGAGTCGGGCGAGGGCGATGGCGAGGTTGGCGGTGAACAAGCTTTTGCCGACCCCTCCCTTGCCCCCCGCCACCGGGATGATCACCGGGCCGGGGGCCGTGGGAGTCTGTCGTTGGAGTCTTTCTGCGGGATCATCAACTTTCAAGCGTTTTCCCTCGTCGGCCCTTACGGGCCCGTCTGCTCCGGACCCTGATCCACGATTTTCGGATCGGCCGGAAGTTCCACCCGGAATGTCGCTCCCCCCCCGGGGGTCTCCTCCACCCAGACCCGCCCACCGAAGCGCTGGCAGATCTTCCGGACAATGGCCAGGCCGATGCCCGTCCCCTTCACTTTGACCTGATGGCTCCCCCGGTGGAAAAGCTCGAAGATTTTCTCCCTCTCCCCGGCGGGGACGCCTGGACCGTGGTCTCTCACGAAAAAACGAACCTGCTCCCCGACCTTCTCCCCCCCGACTTCCACGGGGAGTGAACTCCCCGCGGCGTAGCGAAGGGCGTTTCCGATCAGGTTTCCGAAGATCTCCGAGAGCAGGGTCTCGGGCATCCGTATGGCCGGAAGGGGTCCGATGCGAACCTCCAGGCCGCCCTGCGCCGCCTCGCCAGAGAGCTCCACAACCACCTTTTCGACCACCGGTCCGCACTCCACCGGGGTCTCCGGCAACGCCACCCGCCCGACCTGGGCGAGGAGGAGCAGGTCCTCGAGCAGTGCCAGCATCCGCCGACCCTGCCCCTCGATTTCCTGCAGCAGATCCCGCCCCTGCTCGTCGAGGCGTCCCCCGTACTCTTCCAGGAGAAAATCAGCAAACCCGATGATCGGCGCCAGGGGTGTCCGCAGGTCGTGGGAGACCGTATGCACGAAGGCATCGAGCTCCCGGTTGGCGACCCGGAGCCTTTCGAGGGCCCGACGACGCTCTGTGACATCGCGAAAGACCGCCAGTTTCCGTGCCCCCCCCTCCCGTCCCCGCAGACGGGTGTGAAGGACCTCATAGGTCCGGCCCGTCGCCGGAAAGGACCGCTCCACGCGACTGCTCTCCCCGGCGAGTACCGACCCCATCGGGCAGTTTCCGCAGGGTGCCTCCAGACCGTAGAGGGCCCGGTAGCACCGAGCCCCCACCTGTTCTCCGACCGCCGCGACCAGGGCCCTGTTCATGAACCGGATGGTATAGTCGGGGTCGCAGATATAGGCGAAGTCGGCCATGGCGTCGAGGACGTTGCGCAGCTGGGTCCGCTCCTCCTCCAATTCGGCGGTGCGGTTCCGCACGGCCCCCTCCAGTTCCCGGGCGTGGCGGCGGATCCGGCTCTCCAGTGCGACCCGGCGGGTGATGTCGACGAAGGACTCGATTCCCCCCACCACCTCCCCGGCGGCGTCCCTCAGATAGTCGACGTTCTTCACCAGGTGGAGTCGCCGGCCGTCCTTGGCCCTCACGGTGCAGAAGACTCCGATGATCGGTTTGGACATGTTCTCGTCGTAGAGACCGCACCCCTTGCCGCAGGGGATTCCCTTCAGGAAGGAGCAGTGCCGGCCCACCGCCTCTTCGGCCCGAAACCCGGTGATTCGTTCCGCCTCGGGGTTCCAATGGACGATCCTCTGCCGCAGGTCGACCAGGAAGAGACCGCTCGGGATGGTCCGAAGCAGCTGGTCGAGGCCGAGGACGGCCAGAGGATCTTCCCCGGGGGGCCTGCTTTGCATTCTCTCTTTGTCCGTCACGGTGGGCACCTCCTGCCGTGCCTGGCCGCCGGAGGAGACCGGCCAAAGCAGAGCAGAGTGCATTGTAGCCCCCTAATCCAGGGAGGGGCAAGGGGTTTCGGCCTCCCAGCGGTGGCGGCGGGCCCTCCCCAGCACGGCGACGGCCACCTCCGAAGCGCCTCCGGCCAGCAGCACCCTGGCACATTCCCTGGCCGTTGCGCCGGTGGTCATGACGTCGTCCAGCAGCAGAACCCGCTCGCCTTCGAGGGAACGGCCGAGACCAAAGGCCCCGCGCAGGTTGCGCTGGCGCTCCGTCGCATCGAGCCCCTGCTGGGAAGGGGTCGCCCGATGGCGCAGAAGAAGGCTCGAAGGAACCGGAATCTCCAGGGCCCGCCCCAGCACCCTGGCCAGGAGAAGCGCCTGGTTGTACGTTCGACCGGCAAGACGATCCCGGTGCAGGGGGACGGGAAGAATCAACTGGGGGGCGAAATCCTGGAGGTCGGAGGCGATGCTGAGGGCCAGAAGCCGCCCCAGGGGGCGATCGAAGTCCATGTCGCCCCGGTACTTGAACCGGTGCACGGCCTCCCGAAGGTGTCCCTCGTAGAGGCCGA
>JBFHXN010000293.1:0-4039 GCA_041598955.1 Desulfuromonadales bacterium
CACAGATAACTGCATCTTCAACCAAAATGTCCAATCTCAGCCCTTCCTCGAACCGGAGCCCGTCATAGACAACCGGAACCTCAACCTGTCTCCGATGAGCGAGTCCTCTTTTGGAGAGTTCATGACAGAAGCACGCCTCGTAGATTTTCTCCAGGAGTCCTGGGCCAAGGGTGCGGTGAACCACATAGGCAGAATCGACAATATGTCTTCCGATGTCATCGAGAGAGACGTCAACCCTCCCCTCTTCCTGCTCCCGAATCATGGTTCCCTCCTGACAAAAGCAGGCAAACCGATTCCACTACGACAAGCCCACCTTTACCCAGGAACATCCCACACACGGGAAATACCCTTGGACATCTCTCCTGCCCTTTTGCTGCGACACCTATGGGTCTGGGAAAAGAATCCCTCCCATGCCCCTTGTGGTTTTCTTGGTGTCTTGGCGTCTTGGTGGCAAGGCTTACAAAACCACCGTCTCCTTATGGGTCCCGAAGACCTTCCGCAGGACGTCGGAGATCTCCCCGAGGGTGGCATAGACCTTCACCGCGGAGAGGATGTGGGGCATGAGGTTGTCGGTGCCGCGGGCTGCCTGCTCGAGGAGGGCGAGCTTCTGCTGCACCGTTGCGGCGTCGCGCTTCTGCTTCACCCCGGCGAGGGCCTTCTTCTGTGCAATCTCCACCTCGGGCTTGATCTTGAGCAGGTCCTTGGGGGGAGCTTCCTTGACGGTGAACTGGTTTACCCCGACGATGATCTGGGCCTTGCTCTCGATCGACTTCTGGTAGGCGTAGGCGCTGTCCTGGATTTCCTTCTGCTGGAAGCCGCGGCTGATGGCCTCGGCGGCCCCCCCCAGGTCGTCGATCTTGCGGATGTAATCCATGGCCTTGGCCTCGATCTGGTCGGTGAGGCTCTCGACCAGGTAGGAGCCCGCCAGGGGATCGATGGAGTCGGCCACGCCCGATTCATAGGCAATCACCTGCTGGGTGCGCAGGGCGATGCGGACCGAATCCTCCGTGGGAAGGGCCAGGGCCTCGTCGCGGCTGTTGGTGTGCAGCGACTGGGTGCCGCCGAGCACCGCCGACATGGCCTGGATGGTGACCCGCATGATGTTGTTGTCGGGCTGCTGGGCGGTCAGGGTGCAGCCGGCGGTCTGGGTGTGGAAACGCAGCATCTGGCTGCGGGGATCCTTGGCGCCGAAGCGCTCCTTCATGATCCGGGCCCAGATCCTGCGAGCGGCGCGGAACTTGGCCACTTCCTCGAAGAGATTGTTGTGGGCGTTGAAAAAGAAGGCGAGCCGCGGGGCGAACTCGTCGACCTGAAGCCCGGCCTGGATGGCCGCCTCGACGTAGGCGATGCCGTCGGCCAGGGTGAAGGCCACCTCCTGAACGGCGGAGGAGCCGGCCTCGCGGATGTGATATCCGGAGATGGAGATGGTGTTCCACTGGGGGACGTGGTCTTTGCAGAAGGCGAAAATGTCGGTGATGACCCGCATCGACTCCTTGGGGGGGTAGATGTAGGTTCCCCGGGCCATGTACTCCTTGAGGATGTCGTTCTGGATCGTCCCCATGACCTTGTCGGAAGAAACCCCCTGCTTCTCGGCCACCGCGATGTACATGGCGAGGAGCACCGCCGCGGTGGCGTTGATGGTCATGGAGGTGGAGACCTTGTCGAGGGGGATCTGGTCGAAGAGCAGCTCCATGTCCGCCAGGGAATCGATGGCCACCCCGACCTTTCCCACCTCGCCGTCCGCCATGGCGCTGTCCGAGTCGAAGCCCATCTGGGTCGGCAGGTCGAAGGCCACCGAGAGGCCCGTCTGACCCTGGCCGAGGAGGTAGCGGTAGCGCTCGTTGGACTCCTTGGCGGTACCGAAGCCGGCGTACTGACGCATGGTCCAGAAACGGCCGCGGTACATGGTCGGCTGGACGCCCCGGGTGTAAGGGTATTCGGCGGGGAATCCGAGATTCTCGAGGTAGCCGGGGACCTCCCCTCCGGGGGTGAAGACCCGCTCCATCTCCAGGCCGGAGGTGGTGCGAAACTCCTTGCAACGCTCCGGTGCCTTGTCGAGAACCTTCTTCAGGGTGGTCGCTTCCCAGCGCTTCTTTGCCTCTTGAATGCTCATGTGATTCCACTCCTTTGAAACACAATTCGGGACGTTGAACAGATCGTAGGGTGGGATAAGCGGAGCGTTCCCACCAGGATGGTCACCAATGGCCCCTATATGGCGGAAACAGCCCTTCGGGCCTTATTCCACACTGCGGGATCTGCATCTGATCGCGGTGAAAGGTCTGACGAGTCGGATGAGAGTCGGTCGGTGATCAGCGGGTAACGACGGCCAGCACCTGGACCTCGTCGGTTCCCATGGCGAGGAGCCGGTGGCGGAGGGAAGAATCGAAGTAGACTGCATCCCCCTCCTCGAGCACCATCCGCTGATCTTCGAGGATGACCTCGGCCCGGCCCTTGAGGATCAGCAGGAACTCCTCCCCCTCGTGGCTGTAGAGGGTTTCCTCCGCGGCCCGCTCGGAGACGGTGAGCACGAAGGGCTCCATCTTCTTGTTGCGCTTGCGGAAGGAGAGGGCCTCGTAGGTGTAGCCGTGGCCGGTGCCGGACTGGGAGATGACCCTGCTGACCACCCGCCGATCCCCCCGGCGCACCACCTCGAACTTGCGCTCCTCCTCCTGTTCCTCGAAAAACATCCCCATCTTCACGTCGAAGAACCGGGCGATCTTGGAGAGGGTGGCGATGGGGGGAGAGACGTTGTTGTTTTCGATCTGCGAGATCAGGGCAGGAGAGAAGCCGGTCTCCCGGGCCACATCCTGCAGGGTCAGCTTCCGCGCCTTGCGCAGTCGCTTGATCTTGGCTCCGATGTTAAAGTCCATCCCGCCCTTCCCGCTGATGAATAAAAAAGGGTTTCATAAAGGTCAGAATCTAAGGGAAACCTGCTGATTTGTCAACAAAATCCTTTATTGACGGTAAAGGGTTTTTACCGAGACTAAAGGCCCGGATCCTTGTTTTTCGGCCCTCTCCCCATGGAGGGTTAACGGCCCCCAGGGTGCCCTTTCCGTCAACCCCTGTTTTGGATTCTCCCCCCGGAACATTCCTCCCCTTTCGCCCTCCCTTCGTCGTGACCCTTGACACCCTCCATCCGGGAGGCGCCCCTCCGGACCCGGCAAAGGAGGTCTGCGATCCCTGCCTCAAATAGGGTGGACCGAAGGAGCAGGATCGACCCGACCTGTCGGGCCCCGACCCAAAAAGCATCTTCCGGATGGCCCGAAGAGCGAAAAACCCGATTTGCCCCCCCGGCCGATGCCATTTTTTTTAAAATTCTTTTGTTTCCTTATCCCCCCTGCAGTCTCTCCCACCCTCGTAAATACCCGAAATTTCAAAATAGTGGTCTATTTTTAAGAACCTCCTAAAATCGGTACCTTAGAGCAGAAGGTCAAGGGAAAACCCCGCAGGAGTGGTCAGACCATTTTCTTTCTTTTAAACTAACGGTCTGCTCAACAAAACACCAACAGCCCCTAACATCCTGTTTTACAAAGACTTTTTGTAATTTTTCCCTTGCGTGATCCTTCCAGAAGACTATACTAATGCACAAGTTACTCATTGCTGGAATATTCCACCATATCGCGCGAAAGGAGAACGGCCATGAAATGCCCCGTATGCAAAAACCAGAAGAACGTTGAAACCGTCCTGCACGCCGAGGGCTTCGACGAGCAGATCGTCGAGTGCCGTATCTGCGGAACCATCTGGTCCATCAATCACGGCGTCGCCGAAATCGTCAAGGACTCCCAGGAACACTCTTTTCTGGAGGCCGTCTCCGAGTGCGTCGAGGGAGACGACTACAGCTGGGTCGCCTGACCCCCCCCTCAATCGACATCGCCCGAAAAGAAAAACCCCGCTCTCGCAAGAGCGGGGTTTTTCTTTTGGCGAATTGCATAGGTAGGGTGGAATAAGCGAAGCGTTTCCACCGATAGCAGGATGGTGGAAACGGCCCTTGCGGGCCTTATTCCACCCTACAGTGCCCCATCAGGCCCGATCAGAGCAC
>JBFHXN010000294.1:0-4033 GCA_041598955.1 Desulfuromonadales bacterium
CATGGAAGGCTCCGACGAGCCGAGGCAGATCACCCGCGACCTCGCCAACAAGGAGTTGAAGAACCGTTCCGTAGAGCCTGGGTCCATGGGGCGCGGGTTCCTCTTCTTCCCCGGCGAAGCAACCTCGGCGAAGCAGCTGCGGCTGCAGGTCAAGGAAGTGGGGAGCGGGAAGGTCCATACCCTTTTCCTCCCTCTCTGATGGAAAGGTCAATCCTGGACCAAGGGGCGAGCCGTTTCGGCTCGCCTTTTTTTTCATAAAAACCTGGGAGGCGAGGGGCCCGAAAGGCCCCCCGTCAAGGAGCCGTCGGGGACCCTAGTTCTTCCCTTGGGAAGGTCCGGGATACTTATCCAGGGACTTGACCTGGGACGGGGAGCGTGATACATGCAGAGGCTCTTCCGTGGCGACGCCGGCTTTCCGAGAAGGGGAAGACGGACCGGGCCGTGCCCTTTCAGGCTCTTGAGGCCAGGCACACAACACAGGGATTCCCGGCAGCACATTCAATCAAAGGAGTCACAACCATGAATCCATCCGCTCCCCTGAAAGGGGATTTCAAGGTCCAGGACCTTACCCTGGCCGCCTGGGGTCGCAAGGAGATCGAACTGGCCGAAGTGGAGATGCCGGGGCTGATGGCCCTGCGGGAAGAGTACCGCAACGAGCAGCCCCTCAAGGGGGCTCGCATCACCGGATCGCTCCACATGACCATCCAGACCGCTGTTCTGATTGAGACCCTGACCGCTCTTGGGGCCCGAGTCCGGTGGGCCTCCTGCAACATCTTCTCCACCCAGGACCAGGCGGCGGCCGCTGTGGCCGTCGGGCCCGAAGGAACCCCCGAGGAGCCCAGCGGGGTGCCGGTCTTCGCCTGGAAGGGGGAGACCCTGGAGGAATACTGGTGGTGCACGGAGCAGGCCCTGGTCTGGCCCGACGGGGAACCGCCGAACATGATTCTCGACGACGGCGGTGACGCCACCATGATGGTACTCAACGGCGCGCAATGGGAGAAAACAGGGGTTCCTGCCCTCTCTGCCGATGATCCCGAGGATTGGGTCGAGCTGGTGGGCTGCCTGAAGTCTTCCATTGCCGAAAAGAGGCAGCGTTGGGGGGCCGTCTCTGCTTCGATCAAGGGGGTGAGCGAGGAGACCACCACCGGTGTCCATCGCCTCTACCAGCTCCAGAAGGAGGGGAAGCTCCCCTTCCCGGCCATGAACGTCAACGATTCGGTGACCAAGAGCAAGTTCGACAACATCTACGGCTGTCGCCACAGCCTGGTCGACGGCATCATGCGGGCCACCGACGTGATGCTCGCCGGCAAGGTCGCCGTGGTCTGCGGATACGGCGACGTGGGCAAGGGGTGCTGCCAGTCGCTGCGCGGGCAGGGGGCCAGGGTGATCGTCACCGAGGTCGACCCCATCTGCGCCCTGCAGGCCCTGATGGAGGGATACGAGGTCAAAACCCTGGAGGAGGTTGTCGCCGAGGCCGACGTTTTCGTCACCGCCACGGGCAATCGCGACGTCATCCGGGTCGAGCACATGGCGGCGATGAAGCACAACGCCATCGTCGGGAACATCGGCCACTTCGACAACGAGATCGACATGGTGGGTCTCTCCCGGGTCAAGCAGGTCCGCAAGGTCAACATCAAGAACCCCAGGGAGCATGGCAATCAGCTCGACCAGTGGATCTTCCCCGATGGCCACGCCGTCCTCGTCCTCGCCGAGGGGCGCCTGCTCAATCTCGGCTGCGCCACGGGGCACCCCTCCTTCGTGATGTCCAACAGCTTCTGCAACCAGGTCATCGCCCAGATCGAACTCTTCAAAAACACGGGCCGCTACGGAAAGCAGGTCTACGTGCTTCCCAAGAACCTCGACGAAAAAGTAGCCCGCCTCCACCTGGGGAAACTCGGGGCGAAGTTGACCCTTCTGACTCCCGGCCAGGCCGCCTACATCGGGGTCCCCGTCGAGGGGCCCTACAAGCCCGACACCTACCGGTATTGATCGACCGGTTAAAAAACTGGAAAGAAAAGGGCCCCGTTGCGAGACGGGGCCCTTTTTTCGGACCTATATCCCAAAAGAAGGTAGGGCCAAAACGAACCACGGAGCCACGGAACCACAGAGAAAGGCACCGCTCGAGTTTGGCGATTTTTCCGTGACCTCAGTGCATCCGTGGTGATGACCCTTGGTTGATCTGTTTCCGTCTTTCTATCGGTTTTTCTTCGGGGATGTCACGGCTGGGCCTACGGCGGGAACGCGCGTGTCGTCAGGATCGGCTAGGGAACCGTGACCCCGAAGATGGCGCTCTGGTGTCCTCCAGGGTTGACCACCTGCAAATGGAGACGCTTGAGCTGCTGGCTGTAGGGGTAGCGGGTATAGATCAGGGTGCGGCAGTCGACGAATTCCACCGAGTCGGCAGGGGCGACCCGAAGGGGATTGCGCAGGAGGGGTTGACCATCCACCACCAGGGTGGAGCCGAAGGCGAAGTTCTGCCCTTCGATGATCAGTTGATAGGCATTGACGAAGTTGTCACCCTCGCGCACCTGGTGGATCTCGGGGCTCCCATCGACCGACAGGGAAAAGGGGAGGGAGCGCTTGCCGTCCGGGTTGATGGCCTGGATCTGGTGCAAGCCGGGGGAGAGGCCTGGGGGGGGGATGAAACGGAGGACTCCATCTTCCCTTTGGGTTGGAACGGCGGCCTGGTCGAGCAGAAGCCGGGTCCCGGTGGCGAAATGACGGCCGCGAACCTCGACCGCCCCCCCCTCTCGAAGGGAGCACAAATCGAGAACCGGGGGATGGAGATCATCGATGATCGGAGCCGGGGATACGATCCGAAGGTTGAAGCCGGTTCTGGAGAGCCCCTCGGCGCTTTCCAGGCGCACCAGGTATTCCCCCTCGGGGAAGGGTGGGACGATGAAGGTCAGATGGTCGGGCTGTAGGCTCTCCGGGGGAAGAGGGTGGCCGGCCACCACCACCCGTACGGAGGGATCAAAGGGGCCTCCCGCAAGGGTAACAAGATCGCCGGGAAGGGCCACCGCGGGAACCAGGGCCGTCGGCTCGGGAGCGGCAGCGAAAAGGAGTTGCGGAAGCAGGGCTAGATAGAGTCCGGGAAGGACTTTGCGAAGAAACATGGATCCTCCTTTGGGCCGGGGGCAATACCAATTAAAACACTGCCCGCCTCGAACACAAGGGGAGGAGCATGCCGCAGGAGGGAGCCTTGCCTTGCCCTTCCTATTCGCGGGTCGCCAGGAGGAGCCAGATCCCCCCCAGAAGGAAGATGATGTTGGCGCCCCAGGCCGCTACGGCCGGGGGAAGGACGCCGGAATAGCCGAAGGCCTGAAGAGTGGCTTGGGTCAGGTAGAATGCGATGCCGATGCCGATGCTCAGGCCGACGCCAATGGCGAGGCTTGTGCCGCGGCCCCGTTGCAGGGCGAAGGGGATGCCCAGAAAGGCCATGATCAGGCTGGCGAAGGGGGTGGCCAGGCGCGCCTCGAGGTCGACGCGATAGCGGGTGGGATTGTACCCCTCCCGGCGCAGCTTACGGATGAAGCTTTTGAGCTCCCGGTAGGTCATCTCTTCGGTCTTGGGCTGGAATATGCGGAAATCGTCGGGGGTCTTGCCCAGGGAGACCGCCTTGCTGGGAAGATGGTTGACCCGCAGGATTTCTCCGCTCTCGGGAGCGAAGCTCCTCTCCGTCACCTGCTCGAGAAGCCATCCCCCATCTGTGAAAAATCCCCGGGGGGCGTCAATTCTGCCCTCGAGGCGGGAGTCGGCATCGAACCGGAAGACCGAAATCCCGGCCAGGGAGTCGTTGACCCCGTCGAAAGCCTGGATGTTGACGAAATTGTTCCCCGTTCGGAACCAGATCTTTCCGCGCTGCAGAAGATTCTCAGGGCGTCCCTTGACCTCGACACGCAAAACATGGTCGGCTTTTCGTGCGCTGGCAGGGATCAGGGTTTCATTGGCGGCCACTACCCCCAGGGAGACCAGCAATCCCAGGCCGAGCAGGGGGACGGTGAGGCTCCAGAGGCTGATCCCGCCGGACCGC
>JBFHXN010000295.1:0-4023 GCA_041598955.1 Desulfuromonadales bacterium
GCCGCCCCGTCCGGAAGAAGCTCGGCATGACGGGGGAGCTGACGCTGACCGGGCGCGTGCTGCCGATCGGTGGGCTGAAGGAAAAGACCATCGCCGCCCGCCGCGCAGGCCTCAAGGTGCTCATCTTCCCCCAGGAAAATGAAAAGGATTTCAAGGAGATCCCCGACTACCTCAAGGAGGGCCTCGAGGTCCATTTCGCCAGGGAGTACGAAGACGTCTACCGGGTCGCCTTCGGGAAGGCGAAGCCCTGATTTCCGCCACGGAGACTCGGAGGCACGGGGAGAACCCGAAGGGAAAAGCTTCTGAACCTTTTTCCCTCCCCGGTTCTGACTTCAGATTCCCCAGGCATTCTCCTCCTTCTCTCCGCTTTTCTTCGTGTCTCTGTGCCTCCGTGGCCAACCCGGACTTTTTGAGGATTGAAATCAATGACCGTCAATGAAATCAAGGAAGCCATCCTCGCCCTCGACTCTGAGGCGAAAAAAACTCTGATCATCGAAACCTTCCCCGTGATCAGCCGGGAGGCCATGAACGATCCGGGCTTCCTGATGAGGCTGCTTCCCCTCTTTCTCGGCGCCCTCAAGGAAAGCGGCCTCGATCTGCAGCAGATGATCCAGCTCGCCGGCCTCTTCTCCCCGCCGGTCAAAAAGTAGCCCCTCCCCCGCTTCTCCCCCAAGCGGGTCATTTTGTCCCTTCTTCCGGACACTCCGACCCAAAGCCTCCACCCTGCGATCAGGGGGTCCCCGCCAAAGGGGGCCTGCCGGGGGATCGGCGCGTCCTCTCCCCCGCGTCCCGCCGGCGGGCACCCTTCTTGCTGGGCATTCCTCTTCAACCTATCCTCCCCCCGATCATGGAGCGGAATGAACCCGCAGGACCTGCTCAGCATCCACCTCCTGGCCGACCTCGACCCGGCCTGCCTGGCCGACCTCGCGCCCCTCTTCGAAGAGCGGCGCTATTGCGCCGGCGAGGTCATTCTTCGCCAGGGAGAACCGACGGAGGCCCTCTACTTCATCCTCGCCGGAGGGGCCCGGGTGGTTCTCACCGACGGGGAGGGGCTGCGGCATACCCTCGCCCGCCTCGGGCCGGGGGAGATGTTCGGCGAGAGGGCCCTTCTGACCGGGGAGACCCGCACCGCCGATGTGGCGGCGACGGCCCCCCTGCGGGCGGCGGTGCTGCCCCGGCGCCACTTCGAGGAAATTCTGCCGCGCTTTCCCGAACTCTACGCCCGTCTCTGCCGGCACCTGGCGGCCCAGCTCGGCAACTGGGCGGTGCGCCACCAGCGGGACGAGAGGGAACACCGGGAGACCCTGGCCAGCCTCGTCGGCTGGCAGCTCCTGCCCGAATTCGAGAGTTTTCCCGGGACCTCCCCCTGGGCCCGGGAGCTCAACAGGCGCATCGAAGGGCTCGCGGGGGGAGAATCCCACGTCCTCATCCTCGGGGAACGGGGAACCTGGAAGGACCTGGTGGCCCGGCTCCTCCACTTTCATCATCCAGACCCGGGAAGGCCCGTTCTTTTTCTCGACTGCGCCGCCCCTCCCCCGGTCCTGCGGGAATCGGCCCGCCCCTCCCGGGAGGGGCGAGACTCGGTTCTGCTGGAGATGGCCCAGGAGTCGGCCCTCTTCGGCCACGAGACGGACGAGGGGCTCTACGCCCGGGGCACCCGGCGGGGGATGGTGGAGCTGGCCGACGGCGGGGACCTCATCCTGCGCAACGTCGACAGCCTGGCCCCCAGGGCGCAGACGCTCCTGTCTGAATTTCTCTCCCGGGGAAGCTACCGCCGGAGAGGCGAAAAGGAGCGGCGGGCGGCACGGGTGCGCATCCTGGCGACCAGCAGCGAGCCGCTGGACCGCATGGCGGCAGGGGGGGACTTCGACCCGGAGCTCTTCGCCCGCCTCTCTGCCGAACCCCTGGAACTGGCCCCGCTGCGGGAGCGCAAGAAGGACATCCCCGCCATCGCCAGGCGCCTGCTGCGCTCCCTTGCCCGCAAGCACCACAAGCCTGCTCGCCGCCTCTCCCCGGAGGCCCTCAACCTTCTTCTCGACCACGACTGGCCCCTCAACGGCAGCGAACTGCAGCAGGTTCTGAGCCGGGCGGTGGCGGTCTGCGACGGACCGATGCTCACCGCCGAGCAGATCTTCCTGCAGCCCCCCCAGCTCTCCGGGGGGCGCTTCAACCTGCTGGCACTGCCGGCCGTGGAACGGGCCGTGCGCCGCCCCTATTTTCCAGGCCTTCTTCGCCGGGTGACGGTCCCCCTTTTCCTGGTCGTGATCCTCTACACCCTCTTCGGCCCCCGGGAGGAGAATGTCGCCAACCTCGCCGTCTGGACTCTCTGGTGGCCGGCCCTGCTGCTCGCCGCCGCCTTCACCTCCCGGTTCTGGTGCAGCGTCTGCCCCCTGGAGGCCATCGGTGACTGGGCGGGGCTCTCCCGCCGCCGCTCCGCCGACCCCCCCGGATGGCTGCGCCGTTTCGGCCCCCCCTTGAGCATGGGGGGCCTGATCGTCATCCTGCTCTCCGAACAGGCGACGGGCATGTTCTCCTGGGCCCGGACCACCGGGCTTTTCCTGGCCGGACTGCTCCTGGCCACCGTGGCCGCGGACCTTCTGCTCGGCCGAAGGGCCTGGTGCAAGCACCTCTGCCCCCTGGGAAGGATCGTCAGCCTCGTCTCGCGCATCTCCATCCTCGAGATGCGCAGCAACCCCAACGTCTGCGCCAGCCGCTGCCACACCGACGACTGCATCAAGGAAAAGGCCTGCCCCATGGGACTGCACCCCACGGGGATCAACTCCTCCGACCACTGCGTCCTTTGCTTCTCCTGCGTGCGGCACTGCCCCCACCACTCCATGCACCTCGATCTGCGCCTGCCGGCCCAGGGGATTCTCAGCCGCCCCCGGCGGCGCTTCTCCGAGGCCCTCTTCGCCGTGGCCCTGACCGGCACCGTGCTAGCGGCCAAGGGGGGCCCGGCCCTTGCGGGAAGGCCGGCGGAAGTCTTCCCCACCACTCTCTGGAGCGGCCCGGAGCTCTCGGCGGCCCTCCTGCTGCTCGCGGCCTACGTCGGAGCGGCCCTGGCCTGCTCCGTCGGCGGCCGCAGCCGGCGCACCCTGGCCACCTTCACCATCAGCGGGCTGGCCTATCTCCCCCTCGCCTTCGCCGCCCTCTTCGCCACCTACCTGCGGGCCTTCGCCGAGGGAGGGGAGCGCCTCCTTCCCCTTCTGGCCGAGGCCCTCGGCCTCGGGCGCTGGATCGACACCGCCCTTCTCACCCCTGAGCTCGGCACCCTGCGTCTGCTCGTCCCCCTGACCATTTTCGCGGGCACCGCCTTTTCCTGGATTCTCCTCGGCCGGCTGAACCGCCAGTACGCCCTCGACCGCCTCGGTCTGGCCGGCCATCGCCTCCTCTTCCTTCTCACCGGAGCCGCTTTCGCGGTTCTGCTGTGAGCGCGGCCCTCAGCCCCCTCCCCTTCCGGGCACTTTGACCGTTGACGAAAAGGCCCGGAACTGCTAGCTTATCGGCCTATGTTCCAAGACACCCGCGACATGATGAATCAGTGCCCCTGGCGGTGGCGGACGAACCCCGATCTGTCCGCGCGCCCCTGATTCACCGTAGCGCCGCGGACCCCGAGGTCCCGCGGCGCAGCAACCGACCCGAAAGCCGCGGCCATCCGACCGCGGCTTTTTCATTTTCAGGCCCGGGAAAGACGCGGGCCGCATGATTTTTTTCCACTCTCCTCGAGGTATCGCACATGCGCGTCCTGTCCGGCATCCAGCCCTCCGGCTCCCTGCACCTGGGGAATTACTTCGGCATGATGAAGAAGATGATCGAACACCAGGAGCAGGAGGAGCTCTTCTGCTTCATCGCCAACTACCACGCCATGACCTCCCTCTCCGACGGCAAGGCACTGGCCAAGGGGACCATCGAGGCGGCGGCCAACTTCCTCGCCCTGGGGATGGACCCGGAGAGAAGCACCTTCTGGGTCCAGTCGGACCTGCCCGAGGTGCAGGAGCTCACCTGGTTTCTCTCCACCTTCAC
>JBFHXN010000296.1:0-4013 GCA_041598955.1 Desulfuromonadales bacterium
CGCCACCGACCCGGCCGAGTTTTTCGCCGTGGCCTCCGAAACCTTTTTTGAAAAACCGCTACAGCTGCTGAACAAGCGCCCCGAACTCTACGCCGAACTCCAAGGGTTCTACAGGGTCTACCCCGTGGAATGGGTCCAGTCCTGAGCGCCCTTTCAGGCGTTTTGAATTTGATGGGGTTTGCCCCTCGCCGGGACGCGAGGGGTTGCAAAGAGCTCCCCGCAATGGTCTAATGCCACCTGCTTGAAACAGCCGCCCTAAATGAGCCGGTGCCTTTAAGACCCCTCTCTCTCGCCCTTGACCGAAAGGCCCCTATCGATGACCGAACTCGACAAAGCACTGGAGATTTTCCGGCAGGATATAGAAGATCCCAAGAACCAGTCACAGTTCTACGACCTCTTCCTCAACTCGACCCTCTATCTTCCCACCACCCCCGAAGAGGTTTCCGAGGGGGATGAACAACCCGCCGGTAAGGGGCAGGGGCTGCCGCTGATTCTCGAGGCCGAGGGGAATGACTACCTGGTCTTCTTCGACACCGAAGAGCGTCTTCGCAACTGGGCCCGGGAAGAGGTGACCTTTGTCGCGGTGCCGGGGCATGTGATCGCCGAGATGTCCGAGGCCCCCCTTCACTGGGCCCTGAACGTCGGTGCCGAGCTTTCCAAGCAGTTCGTCCCCGAGGAGATCGCCTACCTCAAGGAGGCGGTCCGGCGCTGCAATCTCGAGGCGGCGAAGAACCGCGAATGAGAGGGGACGGGGCATGAAGGGAGTTCTGAAGAGTCGGATCTCCTTGCTGGCCGGCGCCTCTCTTCTGGCCTTCAGTCTTCTCTCCGCCGCGGCGCCCCTCGAGCTGGGAGAGCCTTTCCCTGCGGTTCCCCTCCCGGCCCCGGCCGACAGGGCCCAGCGGGACTATCTCGGCCTCTCCGGTACGGAGCCCTTTACCCTCGCGCAGGTTCAGGGGAGGATCGTCCTGGTGGAACTCCTCAACGTCCTCTGCCCCCACTGCCAGAAACAGACCGCCCCCTACAACCGTCTGTACGACCTGCTGGAAAAGGATCCCGACACCCGGGGGAGGGTGAAGATGCTCGGCGTGGCCGTGGCCAACAGCGACGAGCAGATCGCCGACTTCGTGGATGTCTACGAGGTGGCCTTCCCCGTGGTCTCCGACAGGGCCTTCGCCCTTCACCGCGCCCTGAGGGCGGGGCCGACCCCGTTCACCCTCTACCTGCTGCGGGACGGGGTCGGGGAGCCCTGGGTCGTCGCCGGAACCCATCTCGGCGAAGACCCCGAGATGGAGAAACTCCTTGCCTACCTCAAGGGGCTTCTGGGGATGAAGGCCGCCGAGTTCGCCGCCCTGCCCAGAGAAGAGACGCAACCCCTCCCGGCGCTGCAACCCCCGCAAACCGAAGAGGAGATCACAGCCAGGATCCGGACCCCCTTCGGGGCCCGGGGGAGGGAACTCTCCGGGTTCCGCCGCATCGACCTGGCCAGCGGACGGCGGGTCTATGCCGGGACTATTGTCCGGGAGGGTCGCCGGGAGCCGGTGTTCGCCGAGGTGGCCAGCCGCTCGGCCATCTGCGACGTCTGCCACGATGTCCATTTCTTCTATCTCTTCGACCGCAAGGGAAGGGTCCTCGCCTTCGAGCCCCTGCACCTGACCAAGTACGGAAACGAGGAGTGGAACGAGGCGGAGGTCGCCCGGTTCGCAGGGCGCGTGGTCGGCCGATCCCTGGTCGGTGGATGGGGTTTCGACCCCCGGGTCGACGCCGTCACCAGCGCCACCATGACCTCCGCGATCATCTTCGACAGCCTGGAGCAGGGGAGGGCGCTGCTCGAGGAACTCCGGAATCTGGGATTGCTGTGAGACGGTGGCGGGTCTGTTAGGATTGGTCTGAATCGAGTCGGCTCTTACTTACCCGAGGATCCCCCATGGCCAAAAAGATCTTCATCTCCGCCACCAGCCAGGACTGCGGCAAGACCACCACCAGCCTCTCACTGCTCTACCAGGCCCGAAAGAAGTACGAACGTATCGGCTTCATCAAACCGATCGGCCCCAAGCCCATCGATTTCATGGGGCGACGCATCGACACCGATCCGGCAATGATCGCCAAGGTTTACGGCCTGGAGCATCTGATCGACGACATGTGCCCCGTGGTGGTGGAGCGGGGGCTGACCCAGGAGGTGATCGAGGGGAAGGTCGATCCGGCGGAGTTGGAGGGGCGCATTCTCCGAGCTGTGGAGAGGCTCGAGGAGAGGTGTGATTTTCTGATCGTCGAGGGTGCCGGGCACAGCGGCGTCGGTTCTGTGCTGGGGCTCTCCAACGCGCGCATAGCCGCCCTGGTCGGTGCGCCGGTGCTGATGGTGGCCTGCGGAGGCATCGGCAGCCTCGTCGACGCTGTGCATCTGAACCTCTCTCTCTACCGGGAGGCGGGGGCCGAGGTGCGCCTGCTGGTGGCCAACAAGATCATCCCCGAGAAGAGGGACCGCACCCTCGATCTGCTGCGGATGGCCTTCCGGGATTTTCCCTTCGACGTCATCGGGGGGTTCAACTTCCAGCCCGTCCTGGCCCACCCGACCCTCAAGCACGTGGCTTCCGTTCTCGGGTGCGAGGTGAGCGGCAAGCAGGATGGCCTGATGCGCATCGTCCATCATGTGCAGATCGGCGCCGCGGCGACCCAGCGGGTGGTCGACCTGCTGCAGGACGACACCCTGCTCACCGTCACAAGCTCCCGCGACGAGCTGCTGGTGACCCTGGCCAACCTCTACAACATGCCCGACTACAACCCCAAGATCGCCGGCCTGGTCATCCCCGGCGTGGCGCCGATCTCCAAGATCACCCAGCAGATTCTCGACCGGAGCGGCATCCCCTGCCTGCGCACCACGATGACCACCGGCCAGGTCTTTCTCACCATCAACGAAGACGTTTCCAAGCTCACCGCCGAGGACGCCCAGAAGATCGCCCTTATCCAGCAGCTGGCCGAAAAGCGCTTCGATTTCGACACCATCGACGGGCTCTTCTCCGTCGGCCAGTAAGGGATCCCTCGACCGATGCCTTCTCCCAGCCCCCCCTCCTCCAAGCGCCGGCCCGGAGGGATGACAATCCTGCACGAAGACCGGGATATCCTCGTTGTGATCAAGCCCTCCGGTCTGCTCACCATCGGCACGGACCGGGACAAGACCCGCACGGCCCACTACCTGCTCAACGACTATGTGCGCAAGGGGAATCCCAAATCCCCCAACCGGGTCTATGTCGTTCACCGACTCGACAGGGAGACATCGGGAATCCTTGTTTTCGCCCGAAGCGAAGCGGCCAAGACCCATTTGCAGACGAACTGGGAGCAGGCCGAAAAAACCTACCTCGCCGTCGTGCATGGCCGGCTCATCCCCAAAGAGGGGACCATCAGCACCCACCTGGTGGAAAACGCAGCCCTGAAGGTCTATTCCACACCCGATCCCGCCCAGGGCAAGCTCTCCATCACCGATTACCGGGTCGTGGCCGAGGCGAGGGGGCTCAGCCTGGTGGAGATCGCCTTGCGCACCGGCCGCAAGCACCAGATCCGGGTCCATTTCGCGGAACGGGGGCATCCCCTTGTCGGGGACGACAAGTACGGAAAACCGGCAGACCGCTTTCCCCGGCTGGCCCTTCACGCCCGCTCCCTCTCTTTCATCCACCCCACAAGCGGAGAGAGGCTGACCTTCTCGGCAGAGATGCCGGCTGAATTCGGCCGCCTGATGAAGCTGGTCTAGGCTCCCCCGCCCTCCCTTTTTTTTGGTTTGTCGATTCCGAAGGTGCACAAGCTGAAGGGGGGCCTCCCGGTCAAGGTTGCGAAGTCTCCCCCTTTTCATGGGGGGTGTGATAATATGCCGCCTCCCGGCGACGCGGAAATCCGAGAGAGGAAACGAGGGAGACAATGGCGATAGAGTGGTACCCGGGACATATGACCAAGGCCCGGCGGGAGATCGGCGATGCGATGAAGGGGATCGACGTGGTCATCGAGGTCCTCGACGCCCGGCTCCC
>JBFHXN010000297.1:0-3999 GCA_041598955.1 Desulfuromonadales bacterium
CCCGCTCACCTCCCCGGAGTTGGCGTAGCGCACAAGGCGCCCCCGGCTGGCTCCGAGCTTGCGGGCCGCTGCGAGCATCACCACCGTCGGAACGACTCCGCACATGCTGATCCCCTCATCCCGCACCGTGCCGTAGAGCCCTTCCGGATCGAGGGCGAGGATATGGTCGATGGCCAGCATATCCTTGCGGCGGGCGGTTTCGGCGGGCTCGTAATGGGTCATGTCGGAGCTGGCGACCAGCAGGGTCTCCCCCTCCCCTTCCTTCAAGGCCTCGGCGAGACCTTCCCCCAGAGAGAGAAGGGTCTTCAGGTCGGCCATGCCGAGACAGAGGGGAACGATGCGAGCCTTGGGGGATCGCGCCTGGATGAAGGGGACCTGTACTTCCAGGGAGTGCTCCTGGAGATGGGCCCCTTCGTCGACGGTGACGACGGGGCAGTGGCGCAGGACCGAATCCGCCAGCTTTTCGTCGATATTGACCTCTCCCAGGGGGCTGAGCCAGGATCCCCGGGCGAAGAGGGCTGCCCTGGAGCCGTGGCCTCGATGATTGGGGCCCAGGATCACCACGGATTCCGGAACGGCCACGCTCGCAAAGGTCTCTCCGGCGACCCGGCCGGAGTAGATGTATCCCGCATGGGGGGAGACGATGCCGATGGCCTTGCCGTTGCCGGGAAGGGCCGGCGCGAGAAAACCCTCGACCATTTTGAGAAGGGGGGCGCTCTGTCCCGGATAGAACTGGCCTGCGACGGCGGGGTGGCGCTGCATGGAACCTCCAGAATCCCAAAGGCCCCGCGCTGCGCACAGCCTCAGGAGGTGAGAAGCCGCAGGGCCATGTAAAGACCGGTCAGGATGAGAAAGAGAGCGAAGACCTTTAGCAGCTTAGCATGAGGGGTGAGCGACGCAACCCGCACCCCGACCCGGGCAAAGAGGATGGTGGAGGGAGCGATGATGAGGGCGACCAGGAGATTGACATACCCGAGGGAAAAAGGGGGCAACAGAGGATCTCCCCAGCCGTGAAAAACATAGGAAGCGGCTCCGGCCAAAGCCGAAATGATCATCAGGGCGCTGGAGTTGCCGACGGCCTGGTGGATCGGCTGGCGCAGCAGAAACACCAACATCGGAACGGCCACGACCCCTCCCCCGACCCCGAAGAAGGAGGAGAAGAGCCCCATGACCAGACCGGTGAAAAGAAGAAGCCGCAGGGGAGGGAGCCCGGGCTCCTCGGGAGGGAGATGCGCACGATGGAGAAAGATCCTCAGCCCCGTGGCGACCTGCATCAGCCCGAAAAGCCCCTTGAGAACCACCCCCGAGAGGCCCGCGGCCAGCGAGGAGCCGATGACGACCCCCACGACCCCGCCTGCGGACATCCGAAGAACCTGGCGCCAGTCGACATTCCCCCTCTTGCGGTGACCGAGGCTGCTGCTGAAGGCCGTGGGGATGATGATCGCCAGGCTGGTCCCGAAGGCGAGGTGAACGATGACATCCGGTGCGAACCCGGCCACCCTGAAGGTCCAGAGGAAGAGGGGGATGAGGATGATCCCCCCGCCGATGCCCAGCAGCCCGGCCAGAAACCCGGCCAGGGAGCCGACCAGGGCGAAGAGGATCAGGATGGGGGGACTCAGCAATTCCACGGCATCTCCCGGAGGGTCGAGGGGGGATTGGCGGCATGAAAAAAGCCAGCCCGGTGGGCTGGCTTGCTGGCGGTATGGAGGCCCCGACCAGATTCGAACTGGTGATGGAGGTTTTGCAGACCTCTGCCTTACCACTTGGCGACGGGGCCGTTTAAGAGGCTGTATTTGTAACTCAACCCCCTGGGCCTGTCAAGGAGAAAATCGGCGGCCCGGCGGCCCGGCACTGCCCCCTCTCTTGACATCGGAACGTTCCGCGATAACCATTAGCTTGGCCTTAAAAAACCTTTCCGGGAACACCCTCCTGCCTCGCACACAGCCGCCCCGCCGAATCCTCGAAAGGCCCGAACCTTAACATGCTCGATGACCGCCAACCGTTCACGGGGGGAGCGATGATCTTTTTCAGAGGAGACAGGATCCGTTATCTCGGGCGCCCCGACTGGGGTCCGGGACAGGTGCTGGCAGACAGCCGGGACGGCAAGGTGCTGGTCCGTTTCGAGACCGCAGGGACGATGCTCCTTGCCCTGAGCTACGCCAAGATATTCAAGGTCAGACCTTGCCCGGCAGGGATGCCCGGAGGGTACTTCCCGGGCCGGGAGGAAGGGAGCGGTCGGCTCCCCTCCCCCCGTCCGAGCGCCTGATCAGAGTTTTTCCTCCACGGACCTCACTTTACCCGCAAGGGTGTGGGCCGTGATATCCCGCCGGTCGTCGATCTTGACCAGGGTGGAGACCCGAAGGGCCCCCTTGGCGAAGGGAACCTCATGCATCCGCCGGATGACCGGCCAGATGGCATCCAGGTCCCCCTCGATCACGGTTCCCATGGGGGTGAGCTGGTAGGTCAGCCCCGAATCCCGGACCACCTTCACGCATTCGGCCACATAGGCCGAGACCCCGGGGGAGCCCGTCCCCAGGGGGGTCACACTCAACTCCACGACCGCCATCGACCTCTCCCCTCCCCGCCCGGCTCCCGGGCGGACGCCATCAGTCTTTCACCTTGCGTTTTTGATAAGTGGGCCAGAAGTCGTGATTGAGCGCCTTGATCAGGGCCATGACGATCTCGTCCCGCTTCTCCTTGGGGTTCTTGTATCCGACGCTGGGCATGCCGCCGTTGGTCAGTTTCACTCCGCCCACGGACCAGCTTCCCCAGGAGGAGTTGCTCCAGACCGAGGCACCGCTGGCCGTCTCCCAGAGCTTGGCGTTCATCTTCCCGTCGATCTTGGCCTGGGCGGAGACCGAGGTGAGGCCGCCCGAGAAGTTGACGTCGGGTCGGACATCGGAGAGCTCGATGTTTCCGGTGAGCACGGCGTCGATGCCGTATTTCTCCCCGAGGGCCCGGATGGCCTGGAAGTCGAGGTCGGAGCGCCCCAGGTCCTTGAGGACGCTCTCGCGGCTGCCGAGCTCCAGCAGGCGGACGCCGGGCTGGGCCCCTTGGAGATTGCCGAAAAATTTCTGGGTGGCGTCCCGGGTCAGGCCGTCGTCCGGCTTGCCGGAGAGTTCGATGACCCCGACGGTTTTGTAGGCCTTGAGGTCGACCTTGGGAGGGATGGTGACCACCACGGTCTTGCTGCAGCCGGCAAAAAGCAGACCGGTGCTCACCAAAGCCAGAATGGCGAGTCTCAGGAGTCCGGGTCCGGCGGTTCGAATAGGCTTCAGGGTGGGCATGGATCGCATCGGCATTCTCCTCTGATGTTCATGGATTGACGGAACATTTTTCCTGCCGAATCTCCTGCAAGAATGTTGCCTAATCCCAGGGCCCGGCTACTTTGCGAAGTCGGCAATGTTGCCGGACCCTCTCAGACCACGGAAGCCAGTCCCTCTCCCGCAAACAGCCCAACACACACCAACAGCCAACCCTTCATTAAAAGGTGCCAGTCCCCCTTAGGGCCCCTCGAAACAATAGAGGAATCCGTCCTTGCCGCTGACATACAGCCGACCATCGACATAGACCGGCATTGCCGAAAATGTCTGCGTTCCTTTAGGGCCAGGCCAGTATTCCCACAGCAGTTCACCATTATCTTTGGAATAAGCATGCACGCCCTCTCCCGCGATAAACAGAACATTATCGGTCACAAGTGGCGGAACAGCTTCTCTATACCATTTATCGAACACTTGCCGGGTGTAAATTGGCTTACCCGTGGCCAAATCCGCGCAAATCAGAGACTTCATATTAAAAGTGTAGAGATATCGTTGATCGCAAGCCCAGCCCCTATTGAGTGGTGAATGCTCATAGGCTTGTTCCCACAACAGTTCTCCGCTGTGCAGGTCGAAGCAACTGGTCAGCGCTGTTGACTGCAGAACGATTTTCCCATCCGCGATGACCGGGTCCCAGCGATAGCCAGATCCAATCTTGGTCTCTTTTGTCTCTGAATCAATA
>JBFHXN010000298.1:0-3996 GCA_041598955.1 Desulfuromonadales bacterium
CAAGGAGCAGGGTGCAGACCACGGCCTGGGCTCCCCGGGGGGAATGGAGCGCGGAGAGGAGCCGCGGGGGGATGGAGGCGTGGAGGGCGGCGGCGTAGACCCCGTGGGCGGGGGTGGGGTTGCCCACGGAGGCGGAGAGTTCAGTGGGGGTGGCCCGATAGGCAGTCTCCCCGCCGGCCAGGCCCGCAGCCCCGGCGGGGGCCTGGCCGGTGGCACGGCGAGTCACCTTCGGTGGGCGATGGCCCAGGAATGAAGGGTCGATGGCCCGGATACGCTCCTCCAGAGGGGGGTGGGTGGCGAGGAGCCCCCCGAAGGCCTGGCGAAGGGTCGCCCCGAAGCACATGTGGCTCATCTCTTCGGCATGGGCCCCTTCGAGGCGCGAGCCGCCGGAGTGGTCCCGGATGCGGACCAGGGCCCCGGCCAGGCCTGCGGGATTGCGGGTGAACTGCACCCCGGAGGCATCGGCCAGAAACTCCCTCTGCCGGGCGATGGCCGCCTTGATCAGGCGCCCGAAGAAGAGACCGACGTAGCCGACGAGGAGCAGCGCCAGGCCGAGACCGACGATGAAAAGGCCTCCCCCGCCGCTGCCCGAGCGACCGCTGCGGCGCCTCGAGCCGACGTGCCTCAGGGAACGGAGCAGCAGCTGGCCCATCTGCCCGATGGCGAGGATGCCGGCGAGGATGCCGATCAGCCGGACGTTGATGCGCATGTCGCCGTTGAAGACATGGCTGAACTCGTGCCCCACCACCCCCTGAAGCTCGTCGCGGCTCAGGGTCTCGAGTGCCCCCCGGGTCACGGCCAGCACCGTCTCCGTCGGCCGGAATCCGGCCACGAAGGCGTTGATCCCCTCCTCCCCGTCCAGAACGTAGACGTCCGGGACCGGCACCCCCGAGGCGATGGCCATCTCCTCGACGATATTGAAGAGCCGCCGCTCCGATGGCTCCTTCGTCGCCGGCGAGACGAGCCGCCCGCCGGCCATCTCGGCCACGGCCCTTCCTCCGCCCCGCAGCTGCCAGAGCCGAAGGAGGCTCCCGCCGGCGATCACGGCGATGGTCCCGGCAGCCACCCAGAGCCAGAGAGGGCGGCGCAGGTAGTCCTGAAGCGCCGCAGACTCCATCCCCCCCCAGAGCAGAAGAAGATAGACCGCGGCGTTGACCGCCGTCGCCGTCAGCACAACGGCGATGAGGAAGTAGGCGACCAGCACCCGGGTCTTGCGCCGGGCCGAGTCCTGTCGGGTGAAAAAGTCCATGATGGGAACCGTCTAAAAAGTCTCTATTCCCCTGCCCCTAGCCGAAGGAGACCTTGACCGCCTTGCGCTGCTCCTTCGACTCGACCTCGAAAAGCTCGGCGGGCTGGAAATTGAAGGGGCCCGCGATCAGGTTGTGGGGGAACTGCTCGCGGTAGGTGTTGTACTGCATCACCGCGTCGTTGTAGGCCTGCCGGGCGAAGGAGACCTTGTTCTCCGTGGAGGAGAGCTCTTCCATGAGCTGCCCCATGGTCTGGTTGGCCTTGAGGTCGGGATAGTTCTCGGAGAGGGCGAAAAGCCGGCCGAGGGAGGCGGTCAGGGCGGTTTCGGCCCCCATCAGGGTCTGAATGGTGGCGGCGTCCTCGGGATGGGCGGCGGCGGCCTTGCCGGCGACCACGGCCTGGTTGCGGGCCTCGATGACCGCCTGCAGGGTCTCCTTCTCGTGCTTCATGTAGGCCTTGGCCGTCTCCACCAGGTTGGGGATCAGGTCGTGGCGCCGGGTGAGCTGGACGTCGATCTGGGCGAAGGCGTTCTTGAAGCGGTTGCGCAGCGCCACCAGGCGGTTGAATATGGCGACCAGGAAAATCACCGCCAGAAGCATCACACCCAGAAAAATGAGAAACTCCATGGTCCTTCCTCCCCTTCAGGGCCGCCCCGCCTTCACGGCGGGATCCCCACCCCGCGGTTATTGGTTTCCGTCGGTTTTCTTCCCCTGGACGGGAGCGGGCTCCTTCACTTCGTCCCGAAGCTCCGCCGGCTCACGGCCGGCGATCTCTCCCAGGTACTTCGGCAGCTCGATCCCCGCCATCCCCGCCACCTCGTGAAGGGGGGGGAGGCTCTTGACGAGGCCTGAGAGGAAGTTGGCGGTCGCCGTCCCCCCCTCCTTGGAACTTCCCCCGCCGTCCCAGACGGTGACCTTCTCGATCTTGATGTTGCGGATGGCTTCCACCTGAAGCTGCACGATCTGCTCGATCTTCTCGGTCATCAGCAGGGTCGCCACGGCCTTGGCGTCGCCGTTGCACCCCTTGACCAGCTCGAGGTAGCCGGCGGCCTTGCTGTCGAGAACCTTGCGGATGCCCTCGGCCTCGGCCTGGTATTTGAGCAGGATGGCGTCGGCCACCCCCTTGGCCTCCCGGCGGGTCTTCTCGGCCTCGGCCTCGGCGGCGATCTCGACCTTTCTCTTCTCGATCTCCTGCCGGACCACCTCCTCGGCGTTGAGGCGCTCCTGCTCGGCGCGGTACTGGGCCTTCTGGATCTCCACCTCGGCCTCGCGCTTGGCCACCTCACCCCGCTGCAACGCCTCGGCCTGCTTCACGGCCAGCTGGGCGTTGTAGGCGGCGATGTCGGCCTTGGCCTTGTTCTCGCCGTCGATGGCCTGGGCCTCCTGTCCCTGCACGAAGACGCGCTGGTCCGCCTCGGCCTTCTTCTTCCCCTTCTGGGCCTCGGCCACGTTCTCGGCGACGCGGATCTCCTTCTCACGGTTCGCCTCGGCCTCCCCGACGGTGGCCAGGGTCTCCTGCTGCTGGACGATGATGCGCTGGTCGGCCTCGGCCCTCTTCTTCCCCTTCTCCGATTCGGCGACGTTCTCCGCCACCCGGATGGTCTTCTCCCGGGTCGCCTCGGCCTCGCCGATGGCCCCCTTCTTGTCCTGCTCCGCCACGTCGACCTTGGCCTGGTTGATCGCCTCGGAGGCGGCCTTCTTGCCGATGGAGTCGATATACCCCGACTCGTCGGTGATGTCGGTGATGTTGACGTTGATCAGGTAGAGGCCGATCTTGTTGAGCTCCGGCGCCACGTTCTTGCGGATCGACTCGAGGAAGGACTCACGGTCCTGGTTGATCTGCTCGATGGTCAGGGAGGCGACGGTCAGACGGAGCTGCCCGAAGATGATCTCCCGGGCCATCTCCTCGATCTGCATCTGGGAGAGGTTGAGCAGGCGCTCGGCGGCGGCGTTCATGATCTCCGGCTCGGTGCTGATGCCGACGGTGAAGGTCGAGGGGACGTTGATGCGGATGTTCTGGAGCGAAAGAGCCTTCTGGAGGGGGATGGGGATGGTCATCGGCGTCAGGCTCATGAAGGAGTAGTCCTGGATGAGCGGCCAGACCAGGGTGCCGCCGCCGTGGATGCAGCGGGCCGACTGCCCCTCCCCCACCTTGCCGTAGATCACCAGGATCTTGTCGGAGGGGCAGCGCTTGTACCGGGAGGCGAGAAAAATGATGGTCGAGACGATCAGGACCAGCAGGGCAACGATGGGAAGAATCCAGAAATCGAACATGGCCGCTCCTTGTCAATGCAATGGGGCCGTGGGGCCCAAAAATGTCAGTCGATTTTTTCCACGATCACGGTGGCGCCGCTCACCTCCACGACCCGCACCCGCTCACCGGTCTGGATCTCGACCCCGCCGCGGGTCCGGGCGTCGAACTCCCTCCGGCGGTTCCGGAAGCTGATCAGCACCCGGCCCGTTCCCCCCGCCGGGATGGTGAGGTAGACGGTCCCCTCTCCCCCCGCGGCGCTTTCGATGCCGACGGTGCCGCTCGACTGGAGCCGGATCACCAGGGAGAAGAGCTTGCCGATGACCCAGACCGAGGCGAGCCCGGCGAGGACGGCCCCTGCGATGGAAAGGGGGAACCCGGCGCGGTTCTGCCGGTAAAGGGCGAAGCCGACCAGGCCGAACATCATCAAAAAGGAGGTCATGCCATGCATCGACAGCAGCTTGAATCCCACGTCGGTGTCGGCGTGCTCCGCATCGA
>JBFHXN010000299.1:0-3987 GCA_041598955.1 Desulfuromonadales bacterium
GCTATCCCGCCGTCGGGTGGGAGGAGATGATCCCTCCCCCCGCGAGGCGCACCCCCGTCGCTTACCTCGCCGACCGGGGAGGGCTGGTCCCCTGGAATCTCCTGGCTCACGGGGTCCAGGTGGAAGAGGAGGATGCCCGGCGCCTGGCCGAAGCGGGCTCGGCGGTGGTCCTCTGCCCCCGCTCCAACGACCGCCTCGGCGTCGGGATGGCGCCTCTCTCTCTCTACCGCCGGGAAGGGGTCCCCCTCGCCCTGGGGACCGACAGCCGGGCGAGCAGCGACAGCCTTTCTGTTTGGGACGAGATCGCCTTCGCCCGCAGCTTCTTTGGCGACGAGGTGAGCCCGGAGGAGCTTCTGGCCATGGCCACGGTGAACGGGGCCCGGGCCCTCGGCCTGGAGCGGGAGATGGGGGAGCTGCGGGCTGGCCTGGGAGCGCACTTCCAGGTGCTGTGCCCCAAGCGTCTGCCTCCCCTGGCCGAGCTGGGCGAGTTCCTCTGCGCACCGGGGCGCACCGCCGAGGTGGCGGCCCTTTTTCTCGGAGGGCGTGACGTGTTGCAAATTGATGTCTCCCTCCCTATAATGACTCCCTCGCCCGGGACGGCCCGGGACTGAAGCCCCTCGAGGTGCCGCCATGATGGAAGAAAAAGGAACCGTCGTCGAACTCAAAGGGAAGCACCTCGCCGTGGTCCTCTGCAAGAAGGGGAGCTTCTGCGAACACTGCGCATCCATGGAGTCCTGCCGCCTCGGGGAGGACAACGTCTCCATGCTGGTCGACGCCCACAATCCCCTCGGGGCCGCCGTCGGCGATCGCGTCCGCCTGGCGGTGAGCACCCGGAATTTTCTCACCTCCTCCTTCGTGGTCTACATCGTCCCCCTGATCTTCCTGGTCATCGGCGGCATCGTCGGGCACCTCGTCGGTGAGAGGCTTGAAGGGGGCCCGGGCCCCGACCTGCTCTCCGCCATCATCGGCGTGGCTTTTCTGGCCGGCTCCTTCCTGACCATCCGGGTCGGCACCAGGGCCCTGCCCAAAGAGGCCTACCTCCCCCGCATCGTCGAGATCCTCAGGGAAGACTGAACCGCATGGGGATCAAAATCATCGCCACCAACAAGAAGGCCTACCACGAATACTTCATCGACGAGGTCTTCGAGGCCGGCATGGTTCTCGCCGGCACCGAAGTCAAGTCGCTTCGACAGGGCAACGCCAACCTGCGCGACGCCTTCTGCCGGATCAAAAACGGGGAGATCTTCGTCGACAACCTCCACATCAGCCCCTACGAGCAGGGAAACCGGGAAAACCCCGAACCCGACCGGCGTCGCAAGCTGCTGCTCCATCACGAAGAGATCGTCAAGCTGACCCGCAAGGTCGAGGAGAAGGGGCTCTCTCTGGTCCCGACGAAGATCTATTTCAAGGAGAGCCGGGTCAAACTCGAGATCGGGGTCGGCCGGGGGAAAAAGCTCCACGACAAGCGGGAGACCCTCAAGCAGAAGGAGGCCGATCGGGAGATGGCCAAGGCCATCAAGAGCCGAGGGCGGGATTAGGGGCCGATGAAAAACGCCTGCCTGGTCCGTTCCCCTCGGCCATCGTCAACGACGTACCTTAACGGTCCACCTGATTCCTCTGGCCATCGGGCCCCTTGCATCCGGACATTTTTTAATCGGTCTCGGGTTTCTTGGAGAATAAAGATTCCTTTTAAATTTTGACATCTTGTGAGATAATGGGACCTCTTATCCTCAGGGGAAGACCCGACTCTTCAACCGCAGACACGAATTGGGGGTGCACTGGTTTCGACGGGGGTTGGAAGCGAAAGTGGCATGCCGGGGACGCCAGTTGGCCTCGTTAAAAAACTGGCAACAAAACAAACGCCGACAACGACGTTCGTTACGCACTGGCAGCTTAATTGCTGCCACGTCTTTTGCCTGATCGCCCGCGTAGGGTAAAAGACGTCAATTCAGTGGGCTAGTCTCCGGAAGGCCTGTGGTCCAGAGGCGAAATCAAAGCAGGCTCGCCTGTCGGGAATCCTGTCCGTGGGAGCTCCGCCGGGTTAAGACAATACACGGACTACGCATGTAGAAGCTTTACGTGAAAGACTTTCGGACGCGGGTTCGATTCCCGCCACCTCCACCAGTCGAAAAGGGCCTGCCCAGCCGGGGCGGGCCCTTTTCCTATCCGGGGGGGCAATCGAAGCAAGCGAGCGTACTCGATCTCAGATGAGCGGCCGGGGATGGCCGCGGCAGCGAGGGGAGGGGAGCCTACCCAGGAAGCGCCGCAGCTGCCGGAACGGAGTGGAGGATCTCAGCGAAGGCCGGCTTAATAGGGCTATTTCAGTCGGGAGGCCCCATGAAATATGACTTCCCCCTTCATCGGTCTGGGGTCGAGCAAGACTATCCTCCGCCTCCGGTTTACCCCAAACCTGGAGGTGCGGCTTCTGTCCCACACCTCAAAATTCAGACCCTGTCGGACCGAAAAGATCTTTGCCCGTCGGTCCAGGGAATATGCAGCCCTCTTCGAGAAGGACCTGCCCTCCTTCCCCTCACAGAAATATGAGAGTCTATGAAAATCCCCGAGAAACTTGAAATACTTGTCCATAACGGCCTCATCGACGAGGTCGTGGAACAGCTGATGAGCGGCAAAGAGGCCGAGGTCTATGTCGTCCGGTCCCAGGGCGAACTTCGCTGTGCCAAGGTCTACAAGGATGCCGACAACAGGAGCTTCAGCACGGCGGCCAAGTACCAGGAAGGTCGCAAGGTGAGAAACAGTCGCCAGGCCCGGGCCATCGGAAAGCATTCGAAGTATGGCCGAAAAGAGCAGGAGGATGCCTGGCAGAACGCCGAAGTGGACGCCCTGCATCGCCTTGCCGCCGCCGGCGTTCGCGTTCCGCGGGTTTATAACTACGTCGAGGGCATCCTGCTGATGGAGTTGGTGATCGACGGTCACGGCGACATCGCCCCAAGGCTCAAGGAGGTGCGGCTGACCGAGGCTCAGGCCCGTGAATATCACCGCGTGATGATAGGGCAGATCCTACTCATGCTCTGCGCCGGGCTCATCCACGGAGACCTCTCCCCGTACAACGTGCTGGTAGGGAGCGAGGGCCTGGTCATCATCGACCTGCCCCAGGCCATCGATGCCGCGGGAAACAACAATGCAGCCGTCATGCTGTTGAGGGATGTCGACAACATGACCGCCTACTTCGGCCGGTTCGCCCCCGAGCTTCTGCAGACCGATTACGGTCGAGAGATCTGGAAGATTTACGCCAACGGTGAACTCAGCCCGGCGACCAGGCTGACCGGCAGTTTTGAACAGAGCAGCAGACCGGCCGACGTGCATGAGGTCATGCGGGATGTCGATCTGGCGCGGCGCTGGCATGAGCGGGACATGTTGATGTATAAATAGGGGCCTGCCCCGGGATCAGGTTCGACCTTCGCGAACCTCCGAATCTCCCAAAGGACCAATCGACCCCCCTCGGTCGCAACACCTTGACTCCCGACGACGTCGCCGAACGGGCGGTCAATGGAAGCGATCTGGAACTGGTCACGTTCTATCACGATGGTCGGCAGGTCACCGAGCGGCCCCACGAGGTGATGGCCCAGCTGATGGGGATCGATAGGGGTTTGTCCTCCGGGGCGGGGATGCAGTGAGGCCAGCATGGGCCCGGTCCGGATTGGTTTTCGGGCATTCGCCCCCGTTACGTTCGCATGCTCCGTAATCTCGGCCTTCAGGCGTTCGATTGCAACCGGCCAGAGAAAGAACATCAATGAAAGAGAAAAGGGCCGTTCCCTGGGGAACGGCCCTTTCTGTTTTCTGTACCAGGCGCGGCGGCCAAAATTCACCCCTCCGTCGTGAGCCGATACTCCGAGGTAATCTCGATCCCCTTACAGAGTGAGCGGTAAACGGGGCAGGCGTTTTGGTGGATGCGGTGGACCCGTTCGATCGCCTCCTGTTGGGAGGCCTCGGCGGTGAGGTGGTAGGTGACATGGATGCGGCGGATGA
>JBFHXN010000300.1:0-3984 GCA_041598955.1 Desulfuromonadales bacterium
CGACCGGGTCGAAACGGTGGGAAACTCGTGAACCTCCAGGCCGACCCCATGCCCCAGGCCGTGGCCGAATCTTTCGCCGTACCCTCGCGAGGCAATGAAGTCCCTGGCTGCGCCGTCGACCTCTCTCAGGGAAACCCCGGGGCGGATCTTCGCCAGGGCGATGTCGTGTGCCTCGAGAACGGTGTCGTAAATGGCCCGCAACTCTCTGCTGACCTCTCCCACGGCAACGGTCACCGTCTCATCGCTGTGGTACCCCCGGCAGCGGGTGCCGAAATCGATCGTGACCAGCTCCCCGGCGGCGATGGCCTTTCCCGAAGCGACTCCGTGGGGAAGGGCGCCCCGTTCCCCTGACGCGACGATGAAGTCGAAGGCTTTCTCTTCCCCCCCTCGCCCCTTGAGGGCAAACTCCAGGGCCAGAGCGATGTCCCGCTCCAGGGCTCCTGGGCGAATCAGGGGAAGCACCTCGGCAAAGGCCTCGGCGTTGAGTTCTGTCGCCTCCTCCAGAGCCGACACCTCTTCGGTGTCCTTGCAGCCCCTCAGACCGGCGGCCTCGCGGGTCAGCGGGACCCATTCCACGGCGGTCGGCGCCTTTTCCTTGAATCGCTCCAGGCCGGCGACGGAGAGAGCCTCGGCCTCGAACCCGACCTTGCTCCAACCCTGCTCGGCCAGAAGCTCGCCAACCCCTTCGGCCCTGACCCCGTACTGCCGAACCTCCGCGCCGAAAACCTGCCCGGCGGCCTGGGTGGTGTACCGGGAGTCGGTGAGAAACCAGGTTCCCCGGGTCCCCACCACCAGCACGCCGTCGCTGCCGGTGAAACCGCACAGGTAGCGGATATTGGGGAGGTGGCAGAAGCAGATCGCGTCGAGCCCACGCTCCCGCAGGAGGTCCCGAGCGGAGAAAGCTCTATCTTTTACCATAGGGTCTTTTTATTCTCAATGTTAATCTTTTAGCCTCATTAAAAGGCCGCGCAGGGCGAGAAGATAACCCTCTGCGCCGAGACCGCTCACCTGGCCAAGAACGACGGGGGAGATGTAGGAGTGGTGCCGGAACTCTTCCCGGGCATGGATATTGGAAATGTGGACCTCGACGGCGGGAAGAGCGACGGCGGCAAGCCCATCCCGAAGAGCGACGCTGGTATGGGTCAGCCCGCCGGGATTGATGAGAATCCCCCGGACCCCCTGCGCCCGTGCCTGGTGAAGGCGGTCGAGGAGATCCCCCTCGTGGTTGGACTGGAAGCAGTCGACCTCCGCTCCGAGTTCGCCGGCCAGGGCCTTCAGGGAACCATCAATGTCGGAAAGGGTCCGTCTGCCGTAGACGGAGGGCTCCCTGGTGCCGAGCAGATTGAGGTTGGGGCCGTGCAGGACGAGAATTTTCACCGGGGGGGCCATCAGGCGAGGGCTTCCTTGAGGCGGGGCATCTCCCGCAGGAGCAGGTAGCGCCCCTTGCCGAAATTCCCCTGCCGCTCGATGGTGAGAACGACGAAATACTCTTCGGTCAGGGCCCGCACGACCACGAAGAAACGGTCGGTCTTGATGGCCACCTCCTCCATGAACCCGGTGTTGAGGCTCTTGACCGCCCGCTTGACCTCCTTGAGGACGTTGGCGTACTCCACCGCGAGCAGCTGCAGGTCGATCCCCTCGTGGTGGGCGAAGTACTGGTCGATGGTAATGCCGTCGTACCCCATCAGGATGGCGCCGATCCCTCCGGCGGTCTCCTCCACGATCCCCTGCAGGATTTCACTGAACATGCTCTCTCCTTTTCCGGATGATCTCGAGCCAGGCTTCCAGGTTGCGGATCGCCCCTTCACCGGAGTCCGGCGAAGAAGGCCCTTTGGGAGGCGCGGCGACAGGTGCGGACTTCGTGGCAGCCGGAGCCTGGGGCTGGGGCGCGGGAGGCGGGACAGGGGAGGCAGGCTTTGGGGGTGAAGGGGCTGCGGCCGCCCCTCCCTCTTCTTCCAGCCGTTTCTTCAGCGCAAGCGCCTTGCGCCGGATCTCCTCGTTTTCCGGGTGGGCTTCGAGGATCTCCCGGTAGACCTTGAGGGCTTCCCGCAGCAGCCCCTGCTTGATGTAAATCTCGGCCAGGGTCGCCGTCTTGATCGGGGCTTCCTTCCCCCCTCCCCCCTCGGGCGAAGGGGCCGCCTGGGAACCGGAACTACCCTTGACGGTCGCGGCGAGCTTTTGCACCTCGGGGTCCCCGGGGGCGAGCTGAACCAGGCGCTTCACCAGAGGAAGGGCCTCGCCGGCCCTCTTCCGCAGCAGATAAACCCGCGCCAGCCCCTTCAGCCCCTGGAGGTTGTCCCCGTCAAGATCAAGGGCCCTCTCGAAGGACTGGGCCGCATCCTCCATCTCCCGGCGCTGGGCCTGGATCCGTCCGAGGGCCACGTGCCCGAGAGGATACTCGGGATGGACCAGCAGGCCCCGGCGGGCCGCGGCGAGGGCGTCGTCGAGAAGTCCCATCTGCCGGTAGGTTTCGGCCAGGGGGACGAAAACCTTCGATCGGGGATCCTGGGCGAGGGTCTCCTCATACTGACCAATCTTGCCGAGCAGGTTGCTGGTGTCGGAATCCTGGGCCATAGACCTCACATCCGGTGAATAAATTCAGGAGAGACTTTTCAAGGCAGCGGCCAGCAGGGTCTCCGGATCGGGGACGTCCCGCACTTCGCAATCCCCGAGCCCCCGGTTGAGAACCATTCTCAGCACGCCTGAGCGGACTTTCTTGTCACGGCCCATGACCCGCAGGTACTCGGAAAGGGGGTAGGCAGGAGGAACGACGGGAAGCCGGAAGGACGCGAGCAGGGCGCGCAGCTGCTCCACGTCTTTTCGGGAGCAGAGCCCCAGGGAGCGGGAAATCTCCGCCGCCACCACCATGCCGATGGACACCGCCTCCCCGTGCTTGATCTCCCCGTAACCCGAAAGGGTCTCGACGGCATGGCCGAAGGTGTGCCCAAAGTTGAGGATGGCGCGCAGGGAGTCTTCTTTTTCGTCAATTTCTACAACATCCGCCTTGATTTTACAAGACCTGGCCACCGCCTCGATCAGGCAGGAGCGCTCCCGGAGACGGATGTCGGCGGCGCGCTCGACGAGCCAGTCGAAAAAAGACCGATCCCGGATGACCCCGTATTTGACCACCTCGGCAAGCCCTGCGGCGAATTCCCGCTCCGCAAGGGACTCCAGGGTGGTGACATCGATCTGCACGTGGCGGGGCTGATAGAAGGCCCCGATGAGGTTCTTGCCGAGGGGGTGGTTGACGGCGGTCTTCCCCCCCACGGAACTGTCGACCTGGGCGAGCAGGGTGGTCGGAACCTGCACGAAGGGGACCCCCCGGAGGTAGGTGGCGGCGGCAAACCCGGTCATGTCTCCGATCACCCCGCCTCCGAGGGCGATCATCCCGCAATGCCGGTCGAACCCATTCTCGATGAGATAATCAAAGATGGTCTCCAGAGTTGCAAGGCTCTTGTGCTCCTCACCGTCGGGGAGCAGGATCGCTTCACTGCTGAACCCCCCGCTGGAGAGCACTCCCTGGAGTCTCTCGAGATAGAGACCGGCAACAAGGGGATTGGTGACGACGGCAATGCGGCGCGGAAAGCTCACGGCGGCCAGGGCCCCGGGAAGCTTGTCCCAGATCCCGGCCCCGATCCAGATGGGGTAGCTGCGCTCGGAAAGACCGACATGGAGCTTTTCGGGCATCACTGAACCACCTCTTCCAACTGCCTCCAAATGGAGCGGGCCACCTCCTCCGGAGGCGACGCATCGGTGTCGACGACGAGGTCGGCTTGGGCGTAGAGGGGGAGCCGCTTTTCCAGCAGAGCCGCCACCCCCTCCCATCCCGAACCGGATCGGGCCAAGGGGCGCCCGGCTCCATCCCCCAGCCGCTCACGAAGGGTCTCGGGCCGGGTCTTCAGGTAGATGACCTTCCCCAGGCTCCGCAGAAGGGGCCAGTTCTCCTCACGGACGACGATCCCTCCGCCGGTGGCCAGGACCATC
>JBFHXN010000301.1:0-3964 GCA_041598955.1 Desulfuromonadales bacterium
CCTCGAGTCCCAGAACGGGATCCTCCAGATCCCACCCCTCGACCTCCCCCCAGCCCACCTCGGTCAGGGGAGGGACCTCCGCCGGAGGCGTCGGTGGGAGCGGCGGCTGGAGTGGCGGGGAGGGGGGCGCCAGACAGGAAGCCAGAAGAAGCAGCCCGGGAAGGGCCGCCATCCAGCGGAGCCAGACAGAAAAAATCTTTTGGAAGAACAAGGCAACCATTCCCGTCGCGGAAGAGGAGGCGATCCAAACAGACCCTGATGAAGTTGGAAAACCGCACTAAAATATCCTTTTTCCCGGCCGGGGTCAAATGGAGAGCTGCGGAGACCCGGGAGGGAGACTGCCCAATAATCGGGCAAACCTACCGGGCCTCCGAGCATGAATATCCCTTGAGGTGGCCTGCGGCGCCGTGCTATAAGCTGCCGAAGCGGGAACCGGTCATGGAGCGGCGTCCCCTTCAATGGATGCCTGGCTTTTAAGCAGTCGCAGCCCCCTTCCAGGGAGAATCCGCATGCCGACAGCAGAGAGAGTGACGACCGGGTTTACCGGTCTGGACGAAATCCTGGACGGCCTGCGCGCCGGGGACAACGTGGTCTGGAACGTCGACGACATCGCCGACTACCGGCGGTTCGTCTCCCCCTACGTCCGGCAGGCCCGCGAGGCGGGGAAAAAGGTCGTCTACATGCGCTTCGGACGGCACGAGCCCCTGCTGGACGAGGAGGCCGGGGTCATCCGGCACAAGCTCGACGCATTCCGGGGCTTCGAATCCTTCGCCACCCGCGTCCACCAGATCGTCACCGCCGAAGGGGTCGGCGCCTTCTACGTCTTCGACTGCCTCTCCGACCTGCTGTCGGCCTGGGCCACCGACCTGATGATCGGCAACTTCTTCCAGGTCACCTGCCCCTACCTCTTCGAGCTCGACACCGTCGCCTACTTCGCCCTGCGCCGCGGAAGCCACTCCCACCAGACCTTCGGGCGCATCCTCAACACCACCCAGGTGCTGCTCAACCTGCAGCAGGGGGGCGGGGCCACCTACATCCAGCCCGTCAAGGTCTGGGAGCGCCGCTCGCCGACCATGTTCCTCCCCCACCTTCAGGACGGCGCCCGGTTCATCCCCGTGGCCAACAGCTACGACGCCACCAACCTTCTCAACACCCTCACCCGGGACGACGCCAGCAGCCCCCGTCGCCAGCTCGACTACTGGTACCAGCTCTTCCTGGAGGCCGAGGCCCTGGCCGCCGACCCCGCCGCCGGGGATGCCCAACGAGAGATGGTCGACCGCCTCTGCCGGGTCATCATCGGCCGTGAAGACCGCATGCTCTCCCTGGCCAAGGAACACCTGGCCCTGGAGGACCTGCTGCACGTCAAGTCGCGGATGATCGGCACGGGATATATCGGCGGCAAGGCCGTCGGGATGCTTCTCGCCCGCCAGATCCTGCTCAACGACAAGAGCTTCGACTGGCGCCCCTACATGGAGACCCACGATTCCTTCCATGTCGGCTCCGACGTCTACTATTCCTTCCTGGTGCACAATGGGCTCTGGAAGCCCCTCATGCAGCAGAAGTCTCCCGAGGGGTACTTCGCAGCCGCAGGGGAGCTGCGGGAGAAGATCCGCCAGGGGAGGCTCCCCGGGGAGACCCGCCAGGAGCTCAAGAAGATGCTCGACTATTTCGGGCAGTACCCGATCATCGTTCGCTCCAGCTCCCTGCTGGAGGACGGCTTCGGCAACGCCTTCGCCGGCAAGTACGACAGCTTCTTCCTCGCCAACCAGGGCTCCCCCGAGGAGCGCTACGAGAAACTGGAGGAGGCGATCCGCAAAATCTTCGCCAGCGCCATGAGCGAGGACGCTCTCGCCTACCGCAGGGCCCGTGGACTCGACCGGGCGGAGGAGCAGATGGCCCTTCTCATCCAGCGGGTGTCCGGCTCCTACCGGGGGCACTACTACTTCCCCGACCTGGCCGGGGTCGGGGTTTCCTGCAACACCTTCGTCTGGGACAAGGAGATGGATCCCAAGGCGGGGATGCTGCGCATGGTTCTCGGCCTGGGCACCCGCGCCGTCGACCGGGTCGAGGGGGACTACCCCCGCCTGGTCGCCCTGGATGCCCCCCTCAAGAGGCCCCTCAAGGGATTCGAGGACACACGGCGCTTCTCCCAGCGGGACGTCGACCTGCTCGACATCGACGGCAACGAGCTGCGCACCGTCTCTCTTCTGCAGCTGACCCGGGAGGAGCTCGGTCTCGACCTGGAGCGCTTCGGGGTACGGGACAGGGAGACCGCCCAGCGCCTCGCCGAGCGCGGCAGAGGGACCCAGGATGTCTGGCTGCTGACCTTCGATCCGCTGCTGCGCGATGGGGCCTTTGCCGCCCTGATGCGGCGGCTGCTCCAGACCCTGGAGGGGGCCTACCAATATCCCGTCGACGTGGAATTCACCATCAACTTCGCCGGCGACTCCACCCCCCTGATCAACCTGGTCCAGTGCCGCCCCCTGCAGACCAAGGGGGAGCCGACCCGCGTCACGCTGCCGGAGAAAATCGAACCCGAGCAGCTTTTCTTCCGCAGCGAAGGCAACTTCATGGGGGGGAGCGTCTCCAGAACCATCCGCCGGGTGATCTCCGTCGACCCCCAGGAGTACACCCGCCTCACCCTGAGCGAGAAGTACGAGGTGGCCCGCCTGGTCGGTCGCATCAATAAACGGGTGGAGGACCGGGAGGCGACTCCGACCCTGCTCATGGGACCGGGGCGCTGGGGGACCACCACCCCCTCCCTGGGGGTCCCCGTCACCTTCGCAGAAATCAGCAACGTGGTCGCCCTGGCCGAGGTCGCCTTTCAGAGCGAAGGGCTGATGCCCGAACTCTCCTTCGGCTCCCACTTCTTCCAGGATCTGGTCGAGGCCGACATCTTCTATCTCGCCCTCTTCCCCGACCAGAAGGGGTGCACCTACCGCCCCGCCGCTCTCCTCGATTTCCCCAACGCCCTCGAGGGTCTCATGCCGGCCAGCAGCAAGTACCGCAAGGTGGTGCGGGTCAGCGAAATCCCCGGCGAAGGGCTCAAGCTGATGGCGGATGTGGTGAACCAGAACCTCATCTGCTTTCTGTAGGGGCACCTATCCACCACGGAGGCACAGAGATTCGGAGGAAGCTCCTCAGGCCTCTTTTCGTTTGAATCATTCCCTCCCGAGAAGCCATTCCCGGGGAGCGCTTCTTTTTCATCTACCTGACCGCCGTGCCTCCTTGTCCCTGTGGCCATTCCATATCCCGCCTTTGACGAAAAAAAGAGCCCGGCCGATGCGGCCGGGCTCTTTTTTTTTCACGGTGGGACAGTCGGTCGGGATCAGACCAGGCCGAGGGCCACCATCGCCTTGGCCACCTTGTTGAAGCCGGCGATGTTCGCCCCCACCACATAGTTGCCCGGGTCGCCGTACTCTTCGGCGGTCTCGTAGCACATGGTGTGGATGTTCTTCATGATCTCCTCAAGCTTGCGCTCGGTGAATTCGAAGGTCCAGGCGTCGCGGCTGGCATTCTGCTGCATCTCCAGGGCGCTGGTCGCCACGCCGCCGGCGTTGGCCGCCTTGCCGGGGCCGTAGGCGATCTTGGCGTCGAGGAAGACCTTGACCCCCTCCGGGGTGGTCGGCATGTTGGCCCCTTCGCCGACGGCGATGCAGCCGTTCTTGACCAGGAGCTTGGCGTCCTTGCCGTTGATCTCGTTCTGGGTGGCCGAGGGCATGGCGACCTGGCAGGGAACCTCCCAGAGATTCCCCCCGCCGACGTACTTGGCGTGCTTGTGGTAGCTCAGGTAATCCTTGATCCGGCGACGCTCCACTTCCTTGAGCTGCTGGATCAGTTCCAGGTCGATCCCCTTCTCGTCGTAGATGTAGCCGTTGGAATCGGAGCAGGCCACGACCCTGCCGCCGAGCTGGTGGATCTTCTCGATGGTGTAGATGGCCACGTTGCCCGAGCCGGAGACCAG
>JBFHXN010000302.1:0-3963 GCA_041598955.1 Desulfuromonadales bacterium
CGCATGGGGGGGTACCGGGTGCAGGGGAAGGAAGCCGAGCAGGCCCGCCGGCTCCTCGCCGACGCCCGCGCCGTGGAAGAGGCCGGGGCCTTCGCCCTGGTCCTGGAGTGCATCCCCTCGGAGCTGGCCCGGCAGATCACCGAGGCCGTCCACATCCCCACCATCGGCATTGGAGCCGGACCCCACTGCGACGGCCAGGTGCTGGTGATCCACGACATCCTCGGGCTCTGCGACAAGTACTCCCCGAAGTTCGTCAAGCGCTTCGCCGACGTTTCGGGGACCATCCGGCAGGGGATCGACGACTACATCCGGGAGGTGAAGGACGGCTCCTTCCCGGGGGAAGAGCATTCGTTCTGACATGGACATCCTCTCCGACATCCAGAGCATGCAGGCGAGGGCCCTCGAGGCAAGGCGAAGGGGGACCCGGATCGCCTTTGTGCCGACCATGGGCTATCTCCACGAGGGGCATCTCTCCCTGCTGCGCGAAGGGCGCCGGCGGGGGGACCTGCTGGTCCTCTCCGTCTTCGTCAATCCGACCCAGTTCGGCCCCAACGAGGATCTTGCGACCTATCCCCGGGACCTGGAGCGTGACCTGGCCGTGGCCCGCCAGGCCGGCGTCGACCTGGTCTGGACGCCGACTCCGGAGCAGATCTATCCCACCGGATACGCCACCTATGTCGATGTCGAGGGGCTTACGGACACCCTCTGCGGCGCGAGCCGGCCCGGGCACTTCCGGGGTGTGACCACCGTGGTCTGCAAGCTCTTCAACGTGGTCCAGCCCGACGTGGCCCTCTTCGGCGAAAAGGACTTCCAGCAACTGGCGGTGATTCGCCGCATGGCGAGTGACCTGAACATCCCCGTCGAGATCGTCGGCATGCCGATCGTGCGCGAAGCCGACGGCCTGGCCCTCAGCTCCCGCAACGTCTACCTCTCCCCATCGGAGCGGGAGCAGGCCCTGGTCCTCTCCCGGGGGATCGAAAAGGCGCGGAAGATGGCCGCCGAGGGGGTGGGGGAGTCGAGCCGGATTCTGGATGCTCTGCGCACCATGATCGAGGCACAGCCCTCCGCCCGAATCGACTATCTGAAGATCTGCCACCAGGACACCCTTGCGGAGCAGGAGCGGGTCGACGGCGACTCGGTTCTGCTGATGGCGGTTTATGTCGGGAACACCCGGCTCATCGACAACGGTTTCCTTCTTTCCTAGGCGGTAACGACCATGCCGAAGACCCGAGAAGCGGCCCGCGCCAACCTGGAAAACCTCTACCGGATTTTCACGGTCCCCGAGGCGCCCGATTCGACCCTGGGGGAGATCGACCAGGCGATCACCGAGAATGTCGCCGGGTTTCTCCAGACCCACATCGTGGCCCTCGAGCGGAGTCTCGAGGAGATCGAGGCCGACTTCCGCGCCTCGACCATCCCCGAGGAGCCCACCTTCGTTTCCGAATATACCGAGTTCGTCAAGGAGAAGCTGGTCGCCCAGTCGGTGCATACGGCGGCCCCCTCCTTCGTCGGCCACATGACCTCGGCGCTCCCCTACTTCATGCTCCCCCTCTCCCGGATCATGACGGCCCTCAACCAGAATCTGGTCAAGGTGGAGACCTCCAAGGCCTTCACCCCCATGGAGCGCCAGGTGCTCGCCATGCTCCACCGCCTGGTCTACCGGGGGGGCGACCCCTTCTATGACCGATGGGTCCACGACAGCCGGCATGCCCTCGGCGCCTTCTGCTCCGGGGGGACCATCGCCAATGTCACCGCCCTGTGGGTCGCCCGCAACCGCCTCTTCGCCCCGCAGGGGGAGTTCCGTGGGATCGCCCGGGAGGGACTGGCCAGGGCCCTGAAGCATCACGGCTGGGACGGCACCGCCATCCTGGTCTCCCGGCGGGGGCACTACTCCCTCGGCAAGGCGGCCGACCTGCTCGGGATCGGCCGCGACAACCTGGTGCTGGTCGATACGGACGGGGACAACCGCATCGACCTGAAGAAGCTGCGGGATGCGGTGAGCCGCCTGCGGGAGGAGAATATCCGCCCCCTGGCCCTGGTCGGCATTGCCGGGACCACCGAGACGGGGAACGTCGATCCCCTGGAGGGGATGGCCGATCTGGCCCTTGAGCTCGGCTGCCATTTCCATGTCGACGCCGCCTGGGGAGGGCCGACCCTCTTCTCCGACCGCCACCGCCACCTCCTGGATGGCATCGAGCGGGCCGACTCGGTCACCATCGACGCCCACAAACAGCTCTACGTTCCCATGGGGGCCGGGATGGTCGTCTTTCGGGATCCCACGGCCCTCTCGGCCATCGAGCACCACGCCGCCTATATCCTGCGCCACGGCTCCAAGGACCTCGGCAGCCATACCCTCGAAGGGTCACGTCCCGGCAAGGCGATGCTGGTCCATGCCGGCCTCTCGATCATCGGGCGCAAGGGGTACGAGCTGCTGATCGACATGGGGATCGAGCGGGCCGGGAAATTTGCCGACAGGGTGCGGCGGCACCCCGAATTCGAACTGACCAGCGAACCGGAACTCAACATTCTCACCTATCGCTACTGCCCGCAGGGTGTGCAGCAGGCCCTGGCCCGGGCCAGTCGGGAGGTGCGCTGCCGCATCAACGCGCTCCTCGACCAGGTGAACCAGCTGGTCCAGAAGATCGAGCGGGAATCGGGGAAAACCTTCGTTTCCCGGACCCGGTTGCGGGTGGCCGCCTACGGGAAGAAGGAGCTGACCGTTTTTCGGGTCGTCCTGGCCAACCCCCTGACCACCGACGAGATCCTGGCGGCGGTTCTGGCCGAGCAGTGCGACATCGTGCGGCAACCGGAAATCCGCGCCCTTCTTGAGAAGGTGGACGCCCTCTGCGCCGAAGTCGAGACGGAGCCTCCAGCCCCCCTTCGCGCCGGGGCGAGGTGAGGAAGCGCAGTCCGTGAAACTCTTTCGCGCCCGTTATCTGGTTCCCATCGCGGCCGAGCCGATCGAGGATGGCGCCCTGCTGATTCAAGGGGGGCGCATCGTGGCCGTCGGCAGGGCCGATGAACTCGCTCCTGCCCACCCCAGGGCGCGGCAGGTCGATTTCGGGGAGGCGGTCCTTCTCCCCCCCCTGGTCAATGCCCATACCCATCTCGAGCTGACCCACTACCCCGAGTGGGCCGCCGAGGCCGGGGAGACAAAGGAGCCCCAATCCTTCGTCGACTGGATCCTTCAGGTGATCCGGGTCAAGCGCTCCGTCCCCCTCGAGCGCTTCCGCCCCTCCCTGGAGGCGGGCATCGCCGCTTCCCTGGCCGCAGGCACCGGGGCCCTGGGGGATATCCTCTCCCTTTTCTCCTCCCGCTCCGCCTACTCCCACGCTCCTTTCAAGGGGAGGCTTTTTCTCGAAACCCTCGGCAGGGACCCCGCTCCGGCTCGAAAGATTCTCGACGGCCTGCGAACCATCCTCGCCGAGCGCAGGGCTGGCAAGCTCGAGCTCGGCCTCGCTCCCCACTCCCCCTACACCCTCTCCGCCGAATATTTCGAGCAGATCCTCGACCTCGCCCGGCGCCGGGGGGTGGCGGTGACCACCCACCTGGCCGAGTCGCCGGCCGAGACCGAGTTTCTCGCCGAGTCGACGGGCCCCATGGCCGAGACCCTCTATCCCTCCGTCGGCTGGGAGGAGATGATCCCTCCCCCCGCGAGGCGCACCCCCGTCGCTTACCTCGCCGACCGGGGAGGGCTGGTCCCCTGGAATCTCCTGGCTCACGGGGTCCAGGTGGAAGAGGAGGATGCCCGGCGCCTGGCCGCAGCGGGCTCGACGGTGGTCCTCTGCCCCCGCTCCAACGACCGCCTCGGCGTCGGAATGGCGCCTCTCTCCCTCTACCGCCGAGAGGGGGTCCCCCTCGCCCTGGGAACCGACAGCCGGGCGAGCAGCGACAGCCTTTCTGTTTGGGACGAGATCGCCTTCGCCCGCAGCTTCTTTGGCGACGAGGTGAGCCCGGTGGAGC
>JBFHXN010000303.1:0-3953 GCA_041598955.1 Desulfuromonadales bacterium
GGTAAGATAGCGGGCATCGAATCCTTTGGAACGCAAATAGACCATGGCGATGATAGCCCGGTCCTTGTGCGGGCAGGCGGTCACGATGATTGGCCCCCTGGGGATTTCATCCAACCGGCCTGGAAGTTGGTTGAGTGGTATTTTCAAGCCGAACCCGGTGCCCCAGGCCTTCTGCTCCTCGGTAAAGCGGATGTCCACAAGGACCGCCTTGCCGTCTTCGAGCCAGTCGATCAACTGCTGGCTGGTGGCTTTCATTTCCTTGCGGGATTCGTAGTTGTAACCCTTCAGATAGTCATCCAAGGTGATGGGCTCACCGGCAAAGGTCTGAGTGGGGACAAAAAGTGGCATAGCTGCTGCCAGGAGGCAGAATTTCGTGAACAGATCGAACATGGTGGAAGTCTCCTCACCTCGATGGGCAAACATTGTGATTCGATAATTGGTGCGAAGTTGAAAAAGCCTTAGGGGATAAGATGTCTATCTAGGGAAATGTGTTGTACAGAAGCCACCCACCGCCGGAGAGGACCAGCATTCCACAGAGCTTTCTCAGCCGAACGGCGCCACGGGATCGTGCGTTCCAATCGAGATAGCGTTGAAGGGCTCCGGTACAGGTGCCTGCCAGAATGATCACAGCGCAGTGACCGAGGCCATAGGCCACAAGCAGAGCGACGCCGTAGGTCATGTTGTCCGCCGCTTTGCCGAAGGCGACGGCTAGGATCGGCGCCAGGAATGCGAAGGTGCAGGGCCCCAGGGCGATACCGAAAATCAGCCCGAGCAGGAAGGCCGCGAGCATTCCCTTTCGGACCAATCCGACCGGCACCGGTCCGGACCAGGGCAGGGGAAGAAGATCGAGCAGGTGAAGACCGACCAGCAGGAAAATCCCCGCCACCAGCCAATTCCCCCAGACACCGACGTCGCCCGCCATCCGCCCAGCCGCCGCCGTGACAACCCCGACCAGGCCGATGGTGATAAGAATGCCGGCGGCGAACAAAGTAGAGATGACGAAAGCGCGTCGGGGGGTCATCTGGCCCTGCCCCTCGATAAACCCGACGATGAGCGGAAGGCTCGCCAGATGACAGGGGGAAAGGACGACGCTCAGCACCCCCCAGGCGAGCGCGGCGCCGAGGGCCGTCAAAGGAGCCCCCGCCACGGCCTGGCTCAGTGTGACGAAGATGGTTTCCATGAAAGACCTATCGGCTGAAGTCGAACCCGAGTTCCTGCCACTTGGCGAGAATCTCCTCCCGGGAATAGAACCCCTGGTGACGGTAGAGCTCCCTGCCGTCCGACCCGTAGAATATCTGGGTGGGGATGAGCTGGACGCCGTAGGCCCGGGCCTGGTCGCGGTCTTTCCAGACATCGATGAAGACAACATCGAAGCGGCCGGTATAGTCCCGGCCCAGCTCTTCCAGGATCGGCGCCATCATCTTGCAGGGGATGCACTTGTCGGCGCCGAGATCGACCAGACGGGGGATCGTTTCCCCTGCGGCGTTTCCGACCCCTGCTGCCAGGACCAGCGCTGTGAAGAGCCCTGCCAGGACGATCCCCATCAGGCTTGGCGCAAGGGGCATGCGCTTTCCGGCGGGCATCATTCCTTCACCCGTACCGGGCGGATCAGCTGCATGATCTGGTCGGGTCGGAGGACCCTTCCCTGAGAGACCACCTTCCCGTCGATGGCCAGTCCGGGCGTTGTCATGATCCCGAATTTCATGATGTCGTTGATGGCGGTGATTTTCTCGAACTCCACCTCCTCGCCGAGGACCTGGGCGGCCTCCCTGGCATTGGCGGCGAGTTCGTTGCACTTGGCGCATCCCGTCCCCAGAATCTGAATTTTTTTCATCAGGTATTCTCCTTTCCTGGTGCAAAGGGGGTGTTAGCCGAAAAAAGCTCCATAGGTCAGACCTGAAAGGGTTGCCATGCCGACGACGAGGCAGACGAATACCACGGTTTTTTTGGTACCCATGACGCTGCGGATGACGAGCATGCTGGGGAGGGAGAGGGCCGGGCCGGCGAGCAGGAGGGCCAGGGCGGGCCCCTTTCCCATGCCGGCTCCGATGAGCCCCTGAAGGATGGGGACCTCGGTGAGGGTGGCGAAATACATGAAGGCCCCGAGCACAGAGGCGAAGAGGTTTGCCCACAGGGAGTTGCCGCCGACCAGGCCCGAAATCCATTGCGAGGGGATGAGCCCTTCGTGCCCCGGGCGTCCCAGCAGCGCCCCGGCGATCAGCACCCCCCAGAGAAGCAGGGGGAGGATCTTTTTCGCGAAATCCCAGCTGGCTGCGAACCACTCGCCCAACTCCCCCTTGTCCTCTTTGTCGGTCGCCGTCAAGGCCGAGAGCCCGAGGGTGCCACCGACGAAGGCCAGAGTGGGGTTGTCGGGAAGGGCCAGGGCCAGGAATGCCGCCGGGAGGCAGGCCAGAAGCATCCGCCATTTGCCGACCTTGAACCAGGCGACGAGGATCGCCGCAAGGGCCAGGGCGAACAGCCCGGTGAGGGACCACTTGGCCTCGTAGATGGTCTGCCAAAGGCCGGACCCTCCTTCCGGTCTCCCCCAGTTGGCAAAGACCAGAATCCCGACCATGCTGCCGAAATAGAGGGCATTCAGCCACAGGGGGCGGGCGACCTCCGGCTCGGCCATCCCCTCGTTGGCCTGGATCTTTTCAAGCTCCTCGCGACGGAAGAAAAGATGCATGAGCAACCCGATGACGATGGAGAAGGCGATCGCTCCAACCGCCCGGGCGATGCCCATCTCCGGGCCAAGAACGGCGGCGGTCAGGACGATGGCGAGGATGTTGATGGCCGGACCCGAATAGAGAAAAGCGCAGGCGGACCCAAGGCCGGCCCCCATGCGGTATATGCCGGCGAAGAGGGGGAGGATGGTGCAGGAGCAGACCGCCAGGATCGACCCCGAAACCGAGGCGACGCCATAGGCGATCCCCTTGTTGGCTTTGGGCCCCAGGTATTTCATGACGGCCGCCTGGCTGATGAAGACCCCCACGGCCCCGGCGATGAAAAACGCGGGCACCAGGCAGAGCAGGACATGCTCCCGGGCATACCACTGAACCAGGTGAAGTGCTTCCCAAAGGGCGCTCTCCACCCTCCGGGAGGCCTGCAGCCAGTCGACGGGCAGGTAATAGCAGGCCGCGAAAACGGCGATGATCCCAGCGAGGGGTTTCCACTCACGGTTCCAATTCATGGCTGAACCTCGGATGCCGGATGGGTCATTCTACGGACTGTCCCAAGAGTTGAGGGTGTGACTTTTTAATCCCCTGAGGTCTTCAGAAGGGCCGACTGTTCCAAAACCTGCGCCTCGAGCACGGACTCCACGCAGCCGAAAAAGTTGAGGATGCAGGGGACGCGCAGGCGGTAGAAGACCTGGTTTCCGCGCTTGTCGTCCAGAAGGATTCCGGCTTGGCGCAGGACCGACAGGTGCCTGGATACAGTGGAGACGTCTGCGCCGACCATGGCGGTGAGGTCGCAGACGCATCGCTCGCTTTTGGCCAGCTCCTCGATGAGAAAGAGCCGCGTGGGGTGCGCCATGGCCTTGAGGACGCGGGCCCGAGCCTCAAGGTGGGGGGTGCGATTTGTGGGCATGCTGGCAACTCCCATCTGAATGTGTTTGTCTTCTTGGCAAAATAGACAAATATAAGAAGCAGGTCAAGGGTGATTTTTGGTGTTGGGCAGTTTTATCCTGGGAAAGGGGGACCCGGCGGCAGGCGCAGCAGCAGCACCTCCGCCTCGGCCCCGGCGGGCAGTCCCGGGCTTCCACCCTCCACGGGGAGCAGGGCCTGAGCCCCCTGGAGGCTGCGGTTCTGCCCCGACCCCTGGCGGCTGGCTGGGGTGAAGGCGTAGCGCCCCTCCCGCTCGGAAAGAACCCCCCAGAGAAAGCGCTGCCGCTTTTCCCCCCCCTGCACGGCGGTGGCGAGGGTGACCCGGAGCCGCGGGGGGAGGCAGTCGGA
>JBFHXN010000304.1:0-3950 GCA_041598955.1 Desulfuromonadales bacterium
AGGGCCGTGCGCAGGCTGCGGAAGGCCTCGGCGGCGGCCGACTTGGGCTCCTGCCGGGCGATGAGGCTGCGCTTGACCTCCTCGGCGTCGACCTCGCCGTTTTTGCGGGGGATGTGGGGAATGACGGCCAGCACGGGAAGGCCGGTAATGTTCTTTGCCGAGTCGACGTCGTTGATGGTGTTGTCGAGATATTCCTGGAAGAAGGCGAGGCCGATGCCGAACATGCCTCCCACGAGAAGCCCCAGAAGGAGATTGACCTTTTTGCGGGGCCTGACGGGGCGCTCGGGCTGGATGGCGGGGTCGATGACGCTGATGTTGCTGATGGTGGCGGCCTTGGCGATGCGGGCCTCTTCATGCTTCTGCAGCAGGAAGGTGTAGATGTCGGCCGTCACCGTCGCCTGCCGGGTCAGCCGGGCCAGTTCCCGCTCGGCCTGGGGGAGCTTCTTGAGCTGGGTTTCATAGCCCAGGAGCTCTTCCTTGAGGGAGGACGAGGTCTTCGCCAGCCCCTCCACCAGCGACTGGTAGGTGGTGAGGAGCTTGCGGTGGAGGCCGGCGATGCGCCCCTGCAGGGTCTTGACCTTGGGATGGGCCTCGGTCAGCTCCACCAGCATGCCGCGCTTTTCCACCTCGAGCTCGGAGAGTTTTTCCGCCAGGGAGGCGACCACCGGGTCGTCGAGGAGCATGGAGGGGGCGTAGCTCTCCCCCTTGGCGAGGGCCCGCTCCAGGGCTCCGATGGCGAAACCGGCCTGCTGGCGGCGCAGCTGGACCGCGGCCCACTGCTTCTCCCCCTCGGTCATGTGGGTGATGAGCTTTTCGGCTTCGCTGTCGAGCTTGACGACGCCGGTGTCGCTCTTGAAAGTCTGCAGGTTCTGCTCGGCGCTGTCGAGGGTGGCCCGGAAGGTGTCGAGCTGCTCGCTGATGAACTCCACCGAGCGGCTCGCCTCCTCGGTCTTGAGGCTGACGCTGCGCTCGAGGTAGACCTGGGCCAGGGTGTTGACCACCTCCCGGGCGAGGGAGGGGTCGTTGTGCTGGTAGGTGAGGCGGATGATGTTGGTCCCCTTGCCGACTTCCGAGGCCCGGATCGCCTCCCGGACCCCCTGGACTGTTTCGTCGAAGGGGAGAAGGCTCAATCGAAAACCCTCCCCGGCCTTGCCGGAGATCCGGGAGAAGTGGATCTCCACCCCCCCGGCGCGCAGAGTCTCCCCGGGCCTGCCGGAGCCGAGGACGTGGTTGTCCTCGTCCCGCAGCTCGAAAGCCTGCGGGGCGGTGAGGAGGATGCGGTAGACCGGCTCCTCGGCGGTGGAGGCGAAGTGGAGGAGGTCGAATTCGAGCCCCTGGGAGCGCTTGTCGATGGACCAGTCGAGGTGGAGGCGCCGCACGACCTCCTCGGCGTTGGTGCGGGACTTGAGGATCTCGATCTCGGTCTCGATGGGGTTCTCGCGGCTCAGGCCGAGGTCTTCGAGGAGCCCCCCCCCTTTGACCTTCTCGTCCCGGACGTGAAGGGTGGCCGCCGCCTCGTAGACGGGCTTCATCAGGAAGGTGAAGAGGATGACACCCAGGAAGACCCCCCAGAAACCGAGAAAAAAAGCCCGGCGTCGGCGCAGAAGCACGGTGAGGTAGTCGTGGAGATGGATCTCCTCGCTGCCTGCGCCTGCTGCCTGGGTGGGATGGTGGGTCGGTTCGAGCATGGGCTCCCTGGTGCGTTGCGGGTTGATCCGTCAGTCTTCGTCGGTGAGGAATTTGATCTGCACGAAGGGCTGCAGGATGGCGCTCACCGCCTGGAGGGTGGGGAGAAGCTCGCTGATGGCCTGGTTCCAGTTGCCCAGGGCCCCGCGGGGGACGTAGACGATGTCCCCTTCCATGAGGGGGAAGGGGAGGGCTTCTCCTCGCAGGATGCGCCCGAGATCGACGACCAGCAGCTCCCCCCGGGTGGCGGAGAGGGAGCGGATGATGCGGATATGCTTCTCGTTGTCCCGGGCCTCCTCGATGCCTGCGCTCGAGAGGGCCTGGGCCAGGGTGAGCTGGCCGTTGGGCATGGGAACCGAACCCGGCTTCTTGACGGAGCCGAAGACGAAGACGTTCTGGTTGCGGCTGTCGGGGACGAAGATGGTGTCGCCGGGGCGCAGCCAGACGTTTTGGGCCGAGACCCCCTCCTGAAGAAGCTGCTGGAGGTCGACGGGGATGGTCTTCTGGTCGCGGATGAGGCGGGCCGAGCGGAGGCTGGCCATGTCGGTGAGGCCGTTGCCCAGGGCGAGCCCTTCGAGCAGGGTCAGGGGGCGGTCCATGTAGCGGGTTCCCGGCAGGTTGAACTGGCCGAGGAGGTGCAGGGGCTGGCTGCGGTGGTCGGCGACCTCCACCACCACCCAGGGATCGTTGAGATATCCGGAAAAGGCCTTTTTGAGCTCCTGCCCGACTTCCGAGACGCTGCGCCCGGCCACGGGGACGGTGCCGACCAGGGGGAGGTGGAGATTTCCGGCCCCGTCGATGCGGCTTCCCTGGACTTTGCCGGAGGCGGTGACCCTTTGGTTGGGGCTGCCGAGTTCGTCCTGCCCGAAGACGTTGACATAGAGGATGTCGCCGGGGCCGACCTGGTAGTCGGCCGGAGGGGGGCCCTCGTCGAAGAAGGCGGGGACGGAAATCGGCTCACGCTCGAGGATGGGGGTGGCGGTGACGGCCTTGACCGTGCCGGGGGGGAGGTCGGAGTAGCTGGCGCAGCCCCAGGTGAGAAGGGCCGCCAGCAAAGGCAGGGCTCGGAGGAGGATGCTCAAGGGTGGATTCATGATCCCCGTTTCAGACTTTGTGACCCGTCTTGGCGCGGCAGGCAGGGCGTAGTCGGGCAAATGCTTAAAAAGTCAGGAATTATCGAGGTTCCTATATAGCAGATGGCCCAGAGGAAAGCAACGGAAACCTGCCGGAAGATCCCCGTTCCACCCGTGTTCCCGGCCCTTCCTGCCTTACCATGTCGCCGAGAGGGCGATCCGGGCGAGGTGAAAGGTGCGGTCTTCGCCGGGGATATAGGCGAAATTCTCGATGCGGTCGAGGCACCAGGCCGCTTCAAGGGTGAGCCACGCTCCAAGGGGGGCGCGGAGGGTAAGCTCTGTCTGGAGGTGCTTCTCCTGCACAGGCAAAGATTCCCCTCTGCGCTCGTAGTCGAGGCCGATCCCCAGGTTGACGTTGCCCGGCATGTCATGGCTGTAGCTCGCAGAGTAGTCCCGGGCGCCGCCGCCCGCATGGTGGCCCAGGATCTTCCCCCGGTAGGTATACCCCGAGCGGTAGAGGCCGTGCCTGTACCAGGGATTGGTTCCGTGCTTCTCCCAGGTCAGGTCTGCATATTCCAGACGCAGGCTTCCTCGTTGGTCGGGACCGAGAAAAGGGAGAAAGACCCCTGCCAGCCAGGCGTGCCCCGAGCAGAAGTGACCCGCTTCGTCCTCCCCGGCCAGTTCGCCGTAGAGTCTGACCCCGCCTGCAAGGGGAAGAGTGAGGGAGAGGTCGAGGCCGGCGATGGAATTGGATCGGTCCTCTTCACCATCCGAAGGGTTCTCTCCGCCGAGGATTTCTAGAAAATCGCCCAGGTTAACCCCGGGGGCTTCCCTCCCTCCGAACATGATGGTCCGTCCCAGCCCCGCTTCGAGCCAGGGGAGGGGGCGAAAATCGAACCTCATGCCGGTGAGCCAGGGGAGGGAAACCTCGCGGTCGGCCTCCAGGCGGGTGACAAAGAGATCGAAGCGGGTGGGGCCGAGTGGAGCGAAAATCAATGGAGGAGTGGCCGGGTGAGGGTTGGTCAGGCGAAACAGGTCGAGGGGACGGGCATTGTTGGTGAGCAGAAGGGAGCCGTGGCGTCCCTTTCCCCACCAGAGGGGCTGACGGCCTGCGGAGAGCTCCGCGGGGCCCAGGCCAAGGCGAGCGACCCCTGTCAGGGTTCGGGTGGAGCTTCCGGTTCCCTCTCGCCA
>JBFHXN010000305.1:0-3941 GCA_041598955.1 Desulfuromonadales bacterium
CCCCAGGGCCTTGATGGTAAGGCGCAGCTCCTGGGGCCGCTCGGCGCTCGAGGCGATGGAGAAAGGATGCTCCCGCAGGGCGAAGGGGGAGCTCCGGAGGGTGAGCCAGGCGAACTGCCCCGGCAGGAAGGAAAAACCCCCGTGCCCCTCGGGGCTCAGCACCAGGGTCATGGCGTCCCCCCGCTCGGGGATCACCTCCGTCACCCGCCAGGGGCGGCGCTGCATCCCGAAGGGCTTGAGCAGTCGGATGTAGAGCAGCAGCGTGATCCAGAAGGCGGTGAAGACCCCCCAGAGCCAGCGGGCCCAGGGGGCGGCGCTGTAGTTTCCCACCCCCTCGATGTGGAGGATGGCCAGCCCCAGGGCGACGACCGCCAGCAGGGCATGCCCCATCCGCCAGCCGTCGTAGTGGATCCGCAGCTCCTTGCGCCAGAGGGATGAGAAGACCAGAGCCGCCAGGGCCGCCAGGGAACCGACCCCCGCCATCAGCTCCCAGGAGGCGGAGAAGGGGTTGAGCAGGGGGAGGTAGGCCGGTTCGAGGAGCAGCAGGATGACCGGGTGGAGCAGAAGAAAGAAGAGGGCCACCAGGGAGATCTGGCGGTGGAAATAGTAGATGAGGTCGATACCGAAGGGGGCCGTGGGGCGGCGGAAGCGGGCGGTCAGCACGAACATCACCCCCATCATGGCCGTGCCCGCGAAGCCCAGGGCGATGGAGAAATCCCACCAGAAGCCCCCCCCCCGCGGCACGGGCCCCAGCAGCAGGGCGAAGAGGGGGGCGAGCACGAGGGCCAGGTAAACGCCGATCCAGAAGATGCCCTGCAGAGTCTGCTTCAAGCCTCCTCACTCCTTCCCGAAACGGAGCCCCCTGCGGCCCAGGACGAGCAGCAGGAACTTTTCCATCTCCACCAGCACAAAAACGCTTGATGCGACGAGCACGACCCGTATCCAGGCTGCGCCACTCATGGGAGTGGTGGCGAAGAGCCCCTGCATCGGGGGGGCATAGGTAAAAAGGAGCTGAAAGATCAGCACCAGGGCGATGGACGCCAGAACATACCTGTTGCCGAGGAGCCCCTGGCGCGACAGCACGGTGCGGTGCAGGTAGCGGGTGTTGAGCAGGTAGAAGACCTCGAAGAGCACGAGGGTGTTCACGGCGATCGTCCGCGCCTCCTCGATGGTCGCGCCGGCGCTGCGCTCCCAGATGAAGAGGCCGAAGGTGCCGGCCACCAGGATACCCGAGACGTAACCGATGCGCCAGAGCAGAAAGGGTGAGAGGATCGGCGCCCGCGGATCCCTGGGGGGACGGGCCATGACGTCGGCCTCGGCCGGCTCGAAAGCCAGGGAAAGGGCCAGGGTGACGGCGGTGATCATGTTGATCCAGAGGATCTGCACAGGGGTGATGGGGAGCAGTCGCCCCAGTGCCACTGCGCATAGCACGATCAAGGCTTCGGCGGCGTTGGTGGGGAGGATGAAGAGGATCGCCTTCTTGATGTTGTCGTAGACGGTGCGTCCCTCTTCCACCGCACAGGCGATGGAAGCGAAGTTGTCGTCGGCAAGGACCATCTCGGAGGCCTCCTTGGCCACCTCCGTCCCCTTGACCCCCATGGACACCCCGACGTCGGCCCGCTTGAGGGCCGGAGCGTCGTTGACCCCGTCCCCGGTCATGGCGGCCACCTCGCCGTTGGCCTGCAGGGCCTCCACCAGACGCAGCTTGTGTTCGGGACTCGAGCGGGCGAAGATGTCCACCTCCCCCACCCAGCGCCGAAGGTCCTCCATCGTGGCGTCCTCCAGCTCCCGGCCGCTGATCACCCTCCCCCCCTCACCGATCTTCATCTGCCCGCCGATGGCCCGGGCGGTAAGGGCGTGGTCGCCGGTGATCATCTTGACCCTGATACCGGCCTCCCGGCAACGCGCCACCGCCTCGATAGCCTCCAGCCGAGGCGGGTCGGTGATCCCCACCAGGCCGAGGAGGGTCAGCCCCGCCTCCACGTCGCCATATCGGAGCTCGCTGTGACCGGTGTCCGCAGGCCTGACGGCCAGGGCCAGAAGGCGCAGGCCCCGATCGGCCAGCTCCTCGGCGCCGCGCTGCCAGAACAAAAGATCGAGGGGCTCGTCCCGGCCCTGACGCAGCTGCCGGCTGCACATCTCCAGGACCTTCTCCGGCGCCCCCTTGACGTAGATGAACCCGTGCCCCGCGTGGTCATGGTGCAGCGTCGCCATGAACCGGTGCTCCGACTCGAAGGGGATCAGGTCGGTGCGGGGAGCCTGCTTGCTCTCGAGGCCGGGGTCTTTCCCCGACTTTCTGGCCAGGGCCAGAAGGGCCCCCTCGGTGGGATCCCCCTGGACCTGCCAGGCCCCCCCGTGCCCCTCGAGGGTCGAATCGTTGCACAGGACACCCGCCCGGACCAGCTCCAGGAATGTCGGGTGATCGCCAGGAACCACCTCCCCCCCCTCCAGGAGGATCGCCCCGTGGGGATCGTAGCCGACCCCCTCGACCTCGAAGACATGCTCTGCCGTGATCACCGCCTGCACGGTCATTTCGTTTCGGGTGAGGGTGCCCGTCTTGTCCGAACAGATGACCGTGACCGCCCCGAGGGTCTCCACCGCCGGCAGGTGCCGGATGATGGCATTGCGCCGGGCCATGCGCTGCACGCCGATCGCCAGGGTGATGGTGATGATGGCAGGCAGCCCCTCGGGGATGGCCGCCACCGTCAATCCCACCGCGGCCAGAAACATGTCGATGGCCGAATAGTCCCTGACGGCCACCCCGAAAAAGAAGGTGGCGCCGGCCGCAAAGACGATGGCGAGGGTCAGCCATCGGGCAAAACCGGCCATCTGTCGCAGCAGGGGTGTGGTCAGGGTCTCCACATCGGCAAGCATTCGGCTGATGCGGCCGATCTCCGTTTCGAGACCCGTTCCGACCACCACGCCCCGCCCCTGGCCATAGGTAACGATCGTTCCCGAGTAGGCCATGCCGGTGCGATCCCCCACCGGGGCATTTTCCCGAACGGGCTGGACACCCTTGAGCACCGGTTGCGACTCGCCGGTCAGGATCGCTTCCTCGATCCGCAACTCCTTGGACTGCAGAATGCGCAGGTCGGCGGGAACCTTGTCCCCGGTCTGGAGGATGACCATGTCCCCGGGGACCAGCTCCTCGGCGGGAATCTCCTGCCGGCGTCCGTCGCGGAGCACGGAGGCACGCAGGGAGAGCATTGCCCGGATCGACTCCAGGGCACGCTCGGCCTTCCCTTCCTGCAGAAATCCGATCAGGGCGTTGACCAGCACGACCCCCAAAATAACCAGGCAGTCGACCCAATGGGCCAGCAACCCCGTGACCAGGGCCGCAATCAACAGGACGTAGATGAGCAGGTTGCGGAACTGGGACAGGAAACGGCGCAGGGGCCCACGCCGCTTGGGGGGGGGAAGCCTGTTGGGGCCGAAGGACCCCAGACGTGTCCGCACCTCCACGGCGGTCAGGCCCTCGCATCTGGCGCCGAGGGCCCCGAGGATCTCATCCCCCGTCAAGGAGTGCCAGAGAAGCTGTCGATCCTTCATCTCTTCAGCCATGGGTCCCTATTTTCCCGGGGGCTTCCCGCGCTCAACGCCCAACAGATGTCACCCCCCCCGATGACCCTGGACCTTTCGCCCCGAGGCAACGGGGGTCTCCTGGGGAGGAGGTCAAATTATAGAGTGGGAAAAGGGCTTTTCAATAGGGCGCCACGGCGCCTGCGTCCTCTTCCCCCGAAGGATTTGTGCTAATCTTTTTACTCCCCCCAGCCATGTTCCGCCCTCCGTCCTCAGGGAGACGCCATGACCCCGTCGAAATCGATCCTGGTTGCCACCGACCTCTCCGAGCGGGCCGCCCTCGCCCTGGAGCGCGGGATGCTTCTGGCCCGCGAGCAGCGAATCCCCCTCGCCCTCCTCCATGTGGTCGGGACCCCGGAAGA
>JBFHXN010000306.1:0-3932 GCA_041598955.1 Desulfuromonadales bacterium
GATGAGAGAGGGGTGGGATAATTTCATCCTGTCGGTTGAAGTCGCCCCGACGGTCTGTTAAAAATGATCGCTGCGGCAATGGGAAAACCTCCGTGACGGGGCGGCGCGCAATCGGGGACCGCCCCAAGTCATCCATGTCTCCCTGGTGGAGTTTTTTCTCCTCGCCCCTTGGCCAGTCCCCGGGGGGGGCAGGGGTTTGAGTCGGCAATTGATAGCGGGAGCGAAAAGCACATGGTGAATTTGCGCAACTGGTTCCGAATCGCTGGATTCGCCCTCTTCGCCGGGGGCATCTGGGCGGGACAGGTCACGGCCCTGGAGATCGTCTATCCGGCCGACAAGACCTTCTTCTCCCGCTCGAACTACCTGGTCGTCAAGGGGGGTGCTCCGGCCCTCGACGCGGTGGTCATTGCCATCAACGGCCTGCGCAGCGAGCCGATCCCCGTCGGGAGCCCCGAGTACCGCAAGCTCTTCAAGGATTTTCTCATCCTCCAGCCCGAGTTCGAGAAGGGGAAGAACCAGGTGGTGGTCGAGGGGATGATCGGCGGCAAGCTCGCCCGCACGGCCAGCGCCGACGTCTTCTACCAGGCCGATCCTTCCCAGGCGGTGCCGGGCAGCTACAAGCCCTTCGTCATGCACCTGCCGGAGCAGGAGGCCCTCTGCGCCCCCTGCCACAGCATGAACCCCGACAAGGCCGAGCTCAAGGTCGAATCGGCCAAGGGGAACCCCTGCGCCTCCTGCCACAAGGGGATGCTCCAGAGCAAGTTCGTCCACGGCCCCGCCGGGGTCTTCCGCTGCACCTACTGCCACCAGGTCGAGAGCCGCCCCGCCAAGTACCAGCCCCGCCCCGGCGGCGCCGCCGTCTGCAACGAGTGCCACGGCGACAAGGCGGCCGATTTCATGCGCAACAAGTTCGTCCACGGCCCGGTGGCCATCGGGGAGTGCACCCTTTGCCACGATCCCCACGGCAGCGACCAGCCGGCTCAGATGACAGCCAAGATAAACACCCTCTGCCTGGGGTGCCATGAGAGCGTCGGCAAGGGGGGGCATGTGGTCAGGGGGGTCAGTGGAAAATTCCACCCCCTGGAGGGGCCTAAGAACCCGGCCAATCCCTCGATTCCCTTCTCCTGCGCCAGCTGTCACGATCCCCATGGCGGTCAGGGCCAGAATTTCTTTGTGGCCGGGATCGTCGACCGCTTTCAGCTGTGCAGCCACTGTCACTAAAGAGGCGAACCATCTTTTTGTGCCGAGCCCCGGGCCGGAGAGGACCTTAGAGGAGAAGTTTATGTTTCGATACGTGAAGACCTTCCCCCTTTTTTTTGTTGCAGCGACCCTCCTGCTGGGTGTTTGCGCCGCCCCCCCACAACCTCGGTTTTTCTGGCCCCTTCCCCCACTGACCCCTCGCCTGGAATTCAAGGGAGCCTACTATTCCGAGGGGCAGATCCCCAAGAAAGGGTGGGGAAAACTTAGCGCCGAGGTGATGGGCGTCAATCCGGAGACGGCCTTCGAGGCCCCTTACGACGTGGCTTCTTCCGGGGATGGCGTGGTCTATGTTACCGATATTATTGCATCAAATGTCCGGGTTTTTGATTTCAACAAACGAAAGGTGACCCTGCTGAGCAAGGTCCCCATCCCCACCCCGTATGGTCTGTCCCTCGACGGCCAGGGAAATCTCTACGTCGCTTCCCCCAAGGCTCGGGCGATCCTTGTCTACTCGCCGCAAGGCGAGATGCTGCGGAGCATCGGTGGGGATGGGGCCCTGGTCAAACCAGTCCGGGTGGCCCTCAACGAACGCCTGGGCCGTCTCTACGTGAGCGATGTTGAAAGGCACCAGCTCAAGATTTTCGACCTCGCCGAGGGACGGTTGTTAAAAACAATTGGCAAGCGAGGCGTGGAGGCCGGTGAGTTCAATGAGCCTGGAGGGATCGCCGTCGGGAGCGACGACCGGGTGTTCGTTCTCGATGTCTTGGGGGCCCGGGTCCAGGTCTTCGACGCCGAGGGGAACTTCCTGGCTCAATTCGGGGAGAGGGGGGACTCCCCCACCACCTTCGAGCGGCCCAAGGATCTGGCCATCGACTCCGAGGGGCATCTCTTCATCACCGATGTGAAGAAGGGGGCGATTCTGGTCTTCAGCAGTGAAGGGGATCCGCTGCTCTTTCTCGGAGCGGGCCAGCCGTCCCGCAGGGATCTGGCCTTCGCCCTGCCGACCGGGGTTTGGGTCGACCCCGAAGGGGCCATCTACGTGGCCGACCTCATTAACCGGCGATTCGTCATTTGGCAGCTCCTGACTCCGGCTTATCTGGCGAAGGAGCCCATAGGTCCGGATGACATCCGTCGGCAGGAAGAGTTCCTCCGCATTCAGGCGGAGAAGGCGAAGAAATAGCGAATTGGCCGGATGGCCGGGAGAGGGGCGGGCAAAGGGCGGGATAGTGAATCCCCGGGGCTCTTCAAAGCCAGTGAATTCAGGGGTCTTGGATCTGGCATGTTGATTGCAAATTATTCGCTCCGTTAGCTGCGGGTGACCACAAGGGATTGGTCTTCCGGGGGCCTCGCCCCCAACAAAACAACCACAGGAGGAATAAAAATGAAGAAGGTTCTTGTCCTGGCGGCCGGCCTCTCGCTGTTCGCTACCACCGTGTTCGCTGCCCCAGGTGCTGTCACCGGTACCGCGCACGACCTCTCCGCCCTGGCCAGCAACACCGGTGGCCAGATCTGCGTCTTCTGCCACACCCCTCACTACGCCAGCACCGCCGCTCCCCTTTGGAACCGCGGCAACGTTGATGTGACGGCCGAAGCCGGTTACTTCGCCTACACCAGCTCCACCTTCAATGCCGACGACGTGGCTGGCGGCGTGAACTACACCGTGCCCGACATCGGTCTCTGCATGACCTGCCACGATGGCGTCATGACCGACACCCTCAACAACCTCTTCGCAACCGCCAACGTGGCTCCCGTCGAGACCGTCGCCGGCGACCTCACCATAGCTGTGGGCAGCCCGGCCCTGCTCGGCTATGATTTCCGCAACGACCACCCGGTCGGCGTGCTTTACAACAACGCCCTGGTGACCGCCGACAACGGCGGTCTGGTCATTGAAACCGACGCCGCCGTCGTAGCACGCCTGCGTGGCGGCTATGTCGTCTGCTCCTCCTGCCACGACGTTCACAAAGAGGGCACCATCGCCGGTGGCGACTACCCCTTCCTTAAGGGGAGCACCATCGGCTCGGCCCTCTGCAAGGAATGCCACATCAAGTAACGCCCGTCGGATAAGGACCAATCCCGGAGCGGGGGCCCCTGGCCCCCGCTTTTTTTGTGCTGACTGAGTTTGTCTGGCCCTGCGGGTGAGACAGGACCACCTCTATGGGAGGGCCGGAGCGATGGAATGGTTCAGGGAGGTGCAGGGGAGCCGCATTGGCTGCCGACCCTGCGCAGGTCAAAGGGGGGCTAGCCATGACCTCGGCAGCGATTTCGCCGGATCTTGGGCGGGGAATGGCTGACCGAAGTGCTGGCCCCCTTGGGGGGCCCTGCGCTGGGAGGCTTTCTTGGGCTGGTTGCGGCTTTCTTGGTGTCGTGGAACATGTGGACCGGTTTTTGCAATTGTTCCTCGCGCGCCACGATAAAAGAGGCATGGGGAGTGGATGGGGCTTATGGCCTGTGGGATTGAAATGAGATGGTTCCAGATCGGGATTTCGGCTCTGGTCGTTATCCTTTTCGCAGTTCCCGTCCAAGCGGAGCTCTCCGGCCTGGTGGAGTGGCGTTACGGTTCGGCCAAGGCCCGTGAGGGGGGGGAGACGGTTTTCGACGGAGATTATTTCACCCAGGAATACTCCCTCATGTACCGTACCCGCGGGAAGTTCGCCAATGGCAGGGCCGGACAGTACGACCTTGGTATGGGGTATCTATGGACCAGTCTCGATGCGAATCGCAGCGACGAAGAC
>JBFHXN010000307.1:0-3925 GCA_041598955.1 Desulfuromonadales bacterium
CGGTCGCCGTTGTCGTCCTCGTCGTAGGAGTCGGCTCCGGTGGTGGCGGTGAAGGTCACGGTGCCGGTGAAGTTCCCCGCGGAGGCGGTGCGCACCATGTAGATGTTGCTGCTGCCGTGGGGATCGTGGCAGGCCACGCAGCTCTTGGCCTGATGGGTGGTGATGTCCTTGACCGTCGCGGTGCCGGCGGAGCCGTGGCAGGTGAGGCAGTCGAAGCCGCCGACCAGGCGCTTGTCGTCGCCGCTGATGCCGTCGAAGTGGCCGACCCCGGCCGCGCTGTGGCAGGAGGTGCAGGCCTGGGCGGCCGCGAGGTTGTTCGAGACGCCGTAGTTGCCGCTGGCCAGGTTGTGGCCGGTGGACGTGGCCGAGGATTTGTCGGGAGCCGTCGGACCGGCGATCAGGGAGAAATTGGCGATGACGCTGCCCGTGTGGCAGGTCTCACAGTCGACGGAGGTGACATTGGCCCAGACCGGCTGGCGGTCGGCCCCTGAAGTCACGCCGTCGCTCGCCCCGTGGCAGACGTTGCAGACCGTGCTCTGGTAGTTGGCCTTGAGGGTCACCGCGCCGTTGAGGTGGTCGGCGCCGCTGCCGTTGTTGGTATGGCAGGTGGTGCAGGCCAGAAGGGGCCCCGTCGTATCGAAGACGTGCGTCTCGTGGGCTCCGCCGAGGGTGATGCCGATGATGGTCAGAGCAGGGGCTTCATCCGCGGTCCCCACCTGGTGACAGGCGCCGCACTTGGCCGCCTCACCCACGTCGGCCCAGGTCGGAGCGGGATTGGGATACCCTCCCGCGCCGTTGGAATGGCAGTAGACGGCCGCGCAGTTGCCCGTCGCCAGGTAATCGTTGCCGATGCCGAGCTGCCCCGCCCCGAGGCTGAAGGTATCGTTGAAGGCGACGTCGGCCTGGCAGTCGACGTGCTTGGAGGTGACGGCTCCCCCCACCTTCCTCAAGGTGAGGTTGTCGGTGGCCGTGTCGACGTGGCAGATGGCGCAGTCGTTGCCGTACTTGACCAGGTGTTTGCTGTGGGCGGAGCTGTTGTTGCGGGCGGCGGCGCCCATGGTGGCGTCCGTGTTGCCGTGGCAGATGGTGCACTGTGTGGCCGGAGCCACGCGGCGCGCCCCCCCCCAGGCGACGGTCACGTACTTGCGGGTCGCCGCGGTGCCGTCCCGGCGCCCGTTGGAGTGGCAGTAGAGGTCGGAGCACTGGCCGTTGCCCGCCCGGGAATAGGCGAAGGTGGTGGTCGAGGTCCTCGCCGTCGGGCCGAAGACCACGTCGCCGAAAAGGCCGTTCTTGTGGCTGTTTGCGAAATCGTCATGGCACTCGGAGCAGGCCATCCCGTGATTGGGGCTGTTGGTGGTGAGGGTGTCCGAGTGGTTGATGTGGGGGGTGGTGCTCTCGTTCTTCATCAGGGGGTCGGTGTTGTAGTCGACGATCCCCTTCCCCTCCGCGGTCAGGTCGGCGTAGGCATAGCCGTCGGGACCTCCCGCCACCGCCCCGTTGCTCGGCGCGTAGCCGTGGCAGGAGTTGCAGCTCCCCGTAAAGCTCCCCCCGGAGGTGCCGTGGCCGTGACAGGTGCCGCACTCGGCGCTGCCGCCGACGGCCAGACCGTTGTGATTTCCGCCGCCGTCGACGGGAACGATGTGGCACCCCTGGCAGTAACCGGTATTGCCGGCGTTGAACCAGTCTCCGTTGGGGGTGCCCCCCACATCGGCGCTGGTGTAGAGCAGGCCCGTCACCGTTCCGGGACCACCCAGCTTCGGCACGAAGGGGAGGTCGACCTGGTCGCGCAGCACGTAGTAGTTGGGGATGCCGTCGTTGTAGGAATGACCGCTGTGGCAGTCGAGGCAGCCGATGTGGGTGACGTTGCCGTGCTGCTCGTAGACGTGGCAGGTCTGGCAGAGGGTATTGGGATTGACGCTGCGGCCGTCGGTACGGAGCAGCTTGCCGTCACCGGCGCTCAGCTGAGTGGTATCATCGACGGTGGCCGAATTGGAGTCGGTCCAGTGGGTGCCGTGACAGCTGGTGCAGGAGACCGAAGCCCCCACCAGGCGGATATCGCCGTTTGCGGCGTTGACGATCGGCTTGTACCTGTCGGAGTTGGCCGCCTGAAAGGTGGGGTAGTCGGCCACCAGGGGGTGGGTCTCGAGGCCGTGGTTGGCCGTCTTGTTCCAGGCGACATGGCACCCGAGGCAAAGGGCGTCGGCAGAGTTGTCGAGGCGAAGGAGCTGAGGGTTGGTGAGGGCATCGACATGGGGTTCGTGGCAGCGGCCGCAGGTCACCTTGTTGCTGGAGATGCCGTAGCGGGAATAATAGAGGGTGCGGCTGGGAGCCTGGGCCCCGGCGGCCGGAACGTCGTCTTCGATGGACGCCCAGTAATGGGAGCTCTGGAGGGAGGGAGGGGGTGACATCCCGGCGGCGGTGGCGGAGCCCATGGCATCGGAGGCATGGTTGGTGACGAAATGGCTGGTCGGGAGAACCCCCTCGGTACCGTCGGTCAGGGTCACGGGGTTTCCCGTCGGGGAGTGGCACTGCAGGCAGACGTTGGTGCTGCCCAAGGCCAAGAGGCTCACACCGCTGGTATGGCACTGCTTGCAGTCGAAATAGTGGGCCGGTTGCGCCGCTACCGGGCCAGTGACCGCTAAAACCACCGCCAGAGCCAGGATTGCCAGTAGTGCCGTGTGCCTCATAAACGGTCTCCCGTGAAGAAATTCCCCCGGGCCTTACGGCCATATCGCCTTAATCCGGCCATATGGCTGCCCATCTCAACCACAGGGGGGAGCGAACAAAATCTGCGGAAAATACCGGAATGGCTTCCCTTATGCCGAGCGGTGTCCCTTTGAGGTGGACCCCACCAACTCTTTGCTTACAACTACACTTTGCAAATCGCATGCCACGACAATTTGTGGCTTCTAATAATAACAGGAATACTATAATAGGAATTTCTGTCTCTAGTTACATTTTGTAGAATAGTTAACACAAAAACATTTGTTCATTGCCTTTTATTTTTGAAATTAATTATTGGCTGTTTAATGAAAGCTGAAAGATCACTTTTGAAGATATAAAAAACACTTAAGTTCTTTCCACGGACAATCAAAGCCTGAGGAGAAATACCTTTTACACTCTCTACTTTCAAAAGATCCTCCTTTGGCACCCTGGCTCACGGTGCCTTCTCGTGCCCACGATATGGCAAAGGATTCTCTGAAACGGCCTGTCCCCCGGCCCCAGAGATTTACAAGTTGGCGGGCCTTGGGGTATGCTGCAAAACCGTTGCAGCCATTTTCCCCAGGAGCCGAACCCGATGCGCACCCAACTGACCCTCCTCGCCCTTGGTCTGTCCGCACTGGTTGTCTTCCTTGTCCACTACAGCCGGACCCACCCCATCCCAGTCCCCGTCCAGACCGAAGATCCCGTTTTGACCGGAGCCCCCCTGGAGAGCGTGACAACTCTCCTCCTCGAAACCCCGATAACGGCAGCCCTCTTTGAAACCCCCAGCGAGGCCCTGCCGGTCTGGCGGACCTTTCAGGCCCTGCGCCCCACCCTGGTGCTCTTCGCCAACGACCCGCTGCTCCTCCCTCTGCCGGAAGAATTAAGAGAAGAGGCGATTCGCCTCGTCCAAAAAGGAAGCCCGGACCAATTGGCCCGGGCCATCGACATACAGTCTGCCGCCCCCATCGTCCTCCCCTCCATGACGATGGACGCGGCCCTGCGGGCCGGCCTCTTCTCGAAGATCGTCTGGGTGCTCCCCGTCGAAGCAGACGCCTCAAAGCTCTCCCTGGAGGTCTTCCGCAAACAGCTCCTCGAGCGCGAAGCGGTCAGCCCCGAGGAGGCCGAGAGCTTCATCCTGGCCGAAGGAGGCTTTCACGGCTCGGTCCGGGGCATCCCTCTTCAGGCCGCCCCCATTGCAAACATCCCCCCCATCGGCGGC
>JBFHXN010000308.1:0-3920 GCA_041598955.1 Desulfuromonadales bacterium
CAGCCATGTTCCGCCCTCCGTCCTCAGGGAGACGCCATGACCCCGTCGAAATCGATTCTGGTTGCCACTGACCTCTCCGAGCGGGCCGCCCTCGCCCTGGAGCGCGGGATGCTTCTGGCCCGCGAGCAGCGAATCCCCCTCGCCCTCCTCCATGTGGTCGGGACCCCGGAAGAGACCGACCACCTCCCCCATTGGCAGCAGGCCTGCTATGAGAGCTTCCTTCCGACGATGCTTCAGCGGTCCGCCGAGGAACTGGAGCGCCTGGCCGGGGCCCTGCCCGGGGGAAGCGACCTCCAGGTGGAGACCGTGACCACGTCGGGCAAGGTCTTCGTCTCCATCCTGCGGCAGGCGGAGGCGAAGGGGGCCGGCCTCATCGTGGTCGGTTCCCACGGCAGCCATTTGAGTACCCTTTTTCTCGGAACCACGGCGGAGAAGATCGTGCGCAAGGGACGCCACCCCGTGCTCGTGGTGAAGAAAAAGGGGACGGAGCCCTACCGTCGGGTCGTGGTGGCGGTCGATTTTTCCGACGCCTCCCGGGGGGCGACCCTCAAGGCCCTGGAACTGGCCCCCCGGGCGGAGGTCCATCTGATCCATGCCTACGAGATCTGGGGGGTGGGACGGCTGGGGCTGGGCGGCCTGGAGGGGAGTCAACTGGAACAATACCACCGGCAGGCCGCTGCCAAAGCCAGCGAGGAGTTGGAGGCCTTCGTGAGGGATCTGGGGCTCGGCCCGGGGCGGGTCGAGACTCACGTCCGCCACGGCCACCCGGCCAGCGTCATCCCCCTCTTCGCCAGGGACCGCAGGGCCGATCTCGTGGCCACGGGGACCCAGGGGCGCTCCGGCCTCCCCTACATCCTGCTCGGAAGCGTCGCCGAACACATCCTGCGCGAGGTCGACTGCGACGTTCTGACCGTACGCCCAGAAAAATTCCGCTTCGAGCTCCCCTGATCCACTTCAACAGGGATTGTCATGCCTCCTTTCGCCCAGGTCTTTCACGAAATCGCCGCCCTGCTCTCCGTGGCCGCCCTGCTCGGCGCCCTCGGCCTCTGGCTGCGCCAGCCCCTCATCGTGGCCTTTCTCGGCGTGGGGGTCCTGGTCGGCCCGGCGGCGCTGGGGTGGGTCCAGTCGGCGGACCAGATCGACCTGCTGGCCAAGCTCGGGATCGCCCTGCTTCTCTTCGTTGTCGGGCTGCGGCTCGACCTCCACCTGATCCGGACCCTCGGGTGGGTTGCCCTGGCCACCGGCCTCGGGCAGGTCCTCTTCACCTCCCTCTTCGGCTACCTCATCGCCCTGGGCCTGGGCTTCGAGCCGGTCACGGCACTCTATGTCGCCGTGGCCCTGACCTTTTCAAGCACCATCATCATCGTCAAGCTCCTCTCCGACAAGAGGGAGATCGACTCCCTCCACGGGCGCATCTCCGTGGGCTTTCTCATCGTCCAGGACGTGGTGGTGGTTCTGGCGATGATCGGCCTCAACGCCCTGGGGATGGCCGATCGGGCCGGACCCGCCACGGCCGACCTGCTGCGGCTGCTGCTCCAGGGGGGGGCGTTTCTCGCCGCGATCCTGCTGCTGATGCGCTGGGGCCTTCCCCAGCTGGTTCGCCGCATCGCCCGCTCCCAGGAGCTGCTGCTGCTCTTCGCGATCACCTGGGCGCTGGCCCTGGCCGCCCTGGGAGACCTCCTCGGCTTCAGCAAGGAGCTGGGCGCCTTCCTGGCCGGGATCTCCCTCGCCTCCACCCCCTTTCGGGAGTCCCTCGGGGCACGCCTCTCACCCCTTCGGGACTTTCTCCTGATCTTCTTCTTCATCGACCTGGGGGCCCAGCTCGACCTGAGCCAGCTCGGCGCCCAGATCGGGCCGGCCCTGATCTTTTCGGCCTTCGTCCTGCTCGGCAACCCCCTGATCGTCATGGTCATCATGGGGGCCATGGGATACCGCAGGCGCACCGGCTTCCTGGCGGGACTCACCGTGGCGCAGATCAGCGAATTCTCCCTGATCCTCACGGCTCTCGGCGTGGGGCTCGGCCATGTGGGGAAAGAGACTCTGGGGCTGGTGACCCTGGTGGGGCTGATCACCATCGGCCTCTCCACCTACATGATCCTCTACTCCCACAACCTCTACCGATGGATGGAGCCGGTGCTGGTCTTCTTCGAACGGCGCCGGCCGACCCGGGAGCAGGAACAGGCCGGCTCCGACGGGCCGCCGGCAGCGGCCGAGATCCTTCTCTTCGGGCTGGGGCGCTTCGGTGGCCATCTCTTCGAGGAGCTCTCCGCCAAGGGGGTCAAGGTGCTGGGTATTGACTTCGACCCCCAGATCGTGGAGAGATGGAACGCCATGGGACTGCCCGCCTGCTACGGCGACGCCACCGACCCCGACCTGCCGGCCACCCTCCCCATGGACCGTGCCCGCTGGGCCGTCAGCTGCCTCCCCGACAGGGCCTCGAACCTGGTGCTGCTCCAGGAGCTCCGCCAGCAGGGCTTCCGGGGTTCCATCGCCCTGACCTCCCACTCCCCCGCCGAGGCCGAGGCCTTCCTGGCGGCCGGGGCCGAGAGGGTTCTGCTCCCCTTCCGGGACGGGGCCCGGGGTGCGGCCGAGCAATTGATCCGAACCTTCTGATTTCTCCAACCCGAGGCATTGTATGATCCTGAACTTCTTCGCCCTGCTGAAGGAAATCTCCTGGGCCGACCTGGTCGACATCGGCGCGGCCTCGTTGCTGCTCTGGATGGCCATGCAGGGGCTTCGCACCGCCCGGGCCCGCGCCACGGGAGCGGGGCTGCTGGTGCTCGGCGGATTCTACCTCCTCGCCCGCCACCTGCAGCTCGCCCTCACCAGCTGGCTGCTGCAGGGGATCGCCGCCCTTTTCCTGCTGATTGTCGTGGTGGTCTTCCAGGACGAGATTCGCACCTTTTTCGAGCAGGTTCCCCGCTTCTTCTCCCGCCGCCGCCGGCTCCCCCCCCCTCTCTACATCGCCGAGGTGCTCGCCGAAGCCCTCTCCGATTTCGCCCACCGGCATTGGGGGGCCCTGATCGTGCTCCCCGGAAAAGCCCCCCTGGGCGCCCTGATCAAGGGGGGGATTCCCCTCGACGGCTATCTGAGCAAACCGCTGCTGCTGAGCCTCTTCGATCCCGGCTCTCCGGGGCACGACGGGGCGGCCCTCGTCGAGGGGCGCCGGATCGCCCGTTTCGCCTGCCACCTCCCCCTCTCCGTCGACGTCTCCAAGTTCAAGGGGAGGGGAACCCGGCATGCGGCCGCCCTCGGCCTCTCCGAGCGCTGCGACGCCCTGGTGCTGGTGGTCTCCGAGGAGACGGGGAGCATCTCCGTCGCCCATCGGGGCACCCTCCAGACCCTCCCCCACGCCGGGGAAGTGACCGATGTTCTCAGCCGCCACCTGACCCGGCACGCCGAACCGGTCGGGCGGGTCGGTCTCGGCCGGACGCTGCTGCGCCGGGCGGGGGTGGGAGGGCTGGCGGCCCTGCTGCTCTCCCTCGTCCTCTGGCTGGCCCTGGTCCCCGGGTCGGTGGTCGGAACCGAGACCTTCAAGGTCCCCCTGTCCATCCTCAACGTCCCTCCCGGCTATCTCGTCGAGGAGGTCGTCCCGGCGGAGATCGACGTGACCCTCTCCGGCCCCCGCCGGGCCCTGATTCTCTTCGACCCCCGCAGGATCTCCATCCCCCTCGACGCGACCCTGGCCACCGTCGGACGGCGCACCTTCACCGTCACCCCCGGCCAGGTTTCCGCGCCCCCCGGGCTGGAGGTCCTCGCCCTGACGCCCAACCAGGTCAGGATATCCGTCCGCACCACTCCGGCGACGAGACCCTGAGGGATGCAGGCCCCTTGACGTCGCAATTTATTGTTCCAAACTTGGGACCTCCAAACGACGGTCCCCCTGCGAAAGGCATGATCGACCCATGGGAAAACTCGGA
>JBFHXN010000309.1:0-3908 GCA_041598955.1 Desulfuromonadales bacterium
CTCGTCTCCGATCCCGTACTCTCCCCGGAGGGGCGGGCGGGGATGGTCGCCTTCAGCTACGCGGCGGGGCCGGCTGTGCTGGCGGCCCTCGAGCCGCCGCTGCGGGAGAAGGTGCGATTCGTCTTTGCCGTGGGGGGGTATCACGACCTGGCCGCGGTCCTGGCTTTTTTCACAACCGGTTCTTTTCGGGTGGATGACCGGTGGGAATACCTCGAGCCCAACGAGTATGGCAAGTGGGTCTTCGTTCTGGCCAACGTGGGGCGCCTGGGCGATCCCATCGACCGGGATCTGCTCGAGGCGATGGCGCGCCGGAGGATGGAAAATCTTTCCGCGCCCCTGGAGGATCTGGCTTCCCGGTTGGGCCCGGAGGGCTCAAGGGTCTTCGACTTTATCGCCAACCGCGACCCGGAGAGGGTCCCGGCCCTCCTGGATCTCCTCCCCGAGGGGATCAGGCGGGACATTGCGGCTCTCACCCTGGTCGACAAGAACCTCTCGGCACTGCGGGCCAAGCTGTTGCTGGTGCACGGGCGTGACGACAACATCATCCCTTACACCGAAAGCATCGCCCTGGCCGGGGCGGCTCCGGCCGGACAGGCCCGACTTTTCCTGGTGCGGGACCTGGCCCACGTCGACATCCGCCCGGGATTGGCCAGCCGCTTCAGGATGTGGAGGGCGGTGCAGGCGCTGCTCGCCGAGCGGGGAAATTGACCGGAGGATGATCCCCTCGCCCCATCCGCGCCCATTCGGCCAGCAGGAGGCGCTACTTGCGTTTGCGGAGGAAGTCGAGGGAGAAGAGGGGGCGGCGGTTCATGGCGGGGAAAAAGGTTTCGTTGACGAAGCGGACGTCCTCGATGGTGTAGAAGGCGTTGGGGTTGAAGCGCTTGATGACCTCGATGATCTGGGCGACCTTCTTGCGCTTGACGATGGAGAAGATCACCTTGACCGCTCCCCCTTCGCCCATGGCGTCGACGCTGGTCACGCCGTAGCCCGAGGTCCAGAGAAAGCGCACCAGTTCCGTAGCGTCCTTGCGGGTGATGACGCGGATGATGAGGTTGCCCATGGCGAGGCGCTCCTCGATGAGGATGCCGACGAAATTGCCGGTGGCGAAACCGAGTCCGTAGGCAACGTAGGTGACCCAGTTGGTGAGATTCTGCATCACCTGGCTGATGGCGAGCAGCCAGACCAGAACCTCGAAGAAACCGAGGAAGGCGGCCAGGTACTTCATCCCCCGGGAGACGAAGATGATGCGCAGGGTTCCAATGGTGACATCGACGATTCGGGCGAGGAATATGAGCAGGGGGACGAGGACCAGGGAGAAGAACTCCCCGGACAGCCATGATGAATCGAACATGATGCCGGCTCCTGAACGATTGGTGAAATGGGACCGGGCGGGAGCGGCTCCGGTCTTGCCGGATGAAATACGCGGTCCAGTTTATGCCCTTTGACGAGGGATTGCAAACCGCCGGGCCTCCCTTGTCGACCCGGCGTTCTCGACGTTTTCTGGTAGACTTTTCAAATCCCCCGATATCCACCCCTTCCGCAGGGCGTCATGGAGAGCAAGCTCCCCTTCAAAATCCTCCCCCAGCCCGACGAGATCACCTGCGGGCCCACCTGCCTTCACGCCGTCTACGGCTATTACGGCCGGGACATCCCCCTTGAGACCGTGATCCGCGAGGTCCATATGCTCGAAGGGGGGGGGACCCTCGCCGTCCTTCTGGCATGCCATGCGCTGCGCCTGGGGTTCCGGGCCACCATCTACACCTACAAGCTGCAGCTTTTCGACCCGACCTGGCTCGACCCCGTGGTGGTTCCCGATCTGCGGGAGAGACTGCAGCGTCAGATGGACTTCAAGTCCGATCCCAAATTGCGTGTCGCTTCGAGGGCCTACCTCGATTTCCTCGATCTGGGGGGGGAGCTGCGCTTCGCCGACCTCACCCCGGCGCTGATCCGCGGCTATCTCAACCGCCAGGTCCCCATCATCAGCGGGCTTTCGGCCACCTACCTCTACCGCAGCCCCCGGGAGTTCGGCCCCAAGGCCGATTATGACGACATCCGGGGAGAGCCCTCGGGGCATTTCGTGGTCCTGCGGGGCTACGACCGGACCGAGCGCGCCGTGCTGGTGGCCGACCCCCTTCTGCCCAACCCCCTGGCCGAGGGGCAGAAGTATGCCATCAACATCGACCGGGTGATCGGGGCGATCCTCCTCGGGGTGCTCACCTACGACGCCAACCTGCTGATCATCCGACCGGCACGGGGGGAGAAGGGAGCGGAGGGGTGACCAACCTGATCGTGGTGGAGGACCCTGCCGCCTGGCACCTGGAGCTTGCAGGGGCGGAGCTCGTGCCTGCTCGTGCCTACCTGACCGACCCCCGCTTCACAGCACTCAAAGGGGCCAAGGTCTTCAACCTCTGCCGCTCCTATCGCTACCAGAGCCTCGGCTATTATGTCTCGCTGCTTGCCGCCGCGAGGGGGCACAAGCCGATGCCCAGCGTGACGGCCCTTCAGGACCTGAAATCCCAGACCATCGTCCGGGTGGCCTCCGAGGAGCTCGAGGGGCTGATCCAGAAGAGCCTCGCACCCATCCAGTCGAAATCCTTCGTCCTGAGCATCTATTTCGGGCGCAACGTGGCCCGGCGTTACGACCGGCTGAGCCAGCACCTCTTCCAGCTCTTCCAGGCCCCCTTCCTGCAGGCCCATTTCGGTTTCGGCAGCAAGAGCGGCAAGTGGCATCTCAACAATGTCGGGCCCATGGCTGCCAGCGAAATCCCCGAGGGGCACAGGGATTTCCTGGTTGCCGTCGCCGAGGAGTATTTCCGAGGGCGCAGGCGTCAAGGGGGAAGACGGGTGGCGTCCCGGTACGACCTGGCCATCCTGGTCGCTCCGGAGGAAAGGGAGGCTCCCTCCAACCCCCGGGCGCTTCAGAAATTCGCCCGTGCAGCCGAGGGGCTCGGCATGAGCGTCGAGATGATCGGGAAAGAGGATTTTGGCCGTCTTGCCGAGTTCGACGCCCTCTTCATCCGCGAGACCACCAACGTCAACCACCATACCTACCGCTTCGCCCGGAGGGGTGCCGCCGAGGGGCTGGTGGTGGTGGACGATCCCGAATCGATCCTCAAGTGCACCAACAAGGTCTTTCTGGCCGAGCTGCTCGAGCGCAACCGGATTCCTGCGCCCCGCACCCTGATCGTTCACCGGGACAACCGCAAGGGGATCGTCGGAGAAATGGGCCTCCCCTGCATCCTCAAGGAGCCCGACAGCTCCTTTTCCCGGGGGGTGGTCAAGGTGGAGACGCCCGAGGAGCTCAAGGAGGCCGTGGCGCGCCTGCTGGAGAAATCGGAACTGGTCATCGCCCAGGAGTTCCTGCCGACCCCCTTTGACTGGCGCATCGGCATCTTCGACCGACAGCCCCTCTTCGCCTGCAAGTATTTCATGGCCAAGCGCCACTGGCAGATCCTCAAGCGGGACGGCAGCGGGGAGAAGGCCGACGAGGGGCGCTTCGAGACCCTGCCGGTGGAGCATGTTCCCACGGCGGTGGTGCGCACGGCCCTCAAGGCCGCCAACCTCATCGGGGATGGGCTCTATGGCGTCGATCTGAAGGAGGTGGGGGGGAAGGTCTACGTCATCGAGGTCAACGACAACCCCAACATCGACTCAGGGGTGGAGGACCACGTGCTCAGGGAAGAGGTCTACCTGCGCATCATGCGGGTCTTCCTCCGGCGGATCGAAACACGAAAGGCGGGGTATCCGGGATGAATCGCCCCCCCCTCCATCTCTTCGAAGGGTACGGCATCGAGCTCGAGTACATGATCGTCGACCGGGAGAGCCTGGCCGTCCTCCCCGTGGCCGACCGGATCCTCGAGGCGGTGGCCGGAGAGGTGGTCAACGAGGTCGAGGTCGGGCCCCTCGCC
>JBFHXN010000310.1:0-3898 GCA_041598955.1 Desulfuromonadales bacterium
CTGACTTTGGGACCCAACAGGAGAAAAGGAGAACCATCATGAAAAAGGCAACCGTCTTCGCCCTGACCTGCATTCTGGCCGCCCTCGTCGCTTCGCCGGCCCTCGCTTTCCAGGACGTCACCCCCATCGACGCCTACGCAATGGCGACCACCGACCCGGGCACCTACATCCTCGATGTGCGCACCATCTCCGAGTGGCAATGGGTGGGACACCCCGGCAAGAACAAGCTCGGCGAAGGAGCCGCCCTCGAAGGGAAAGTCGTCAACATCTCCTACCAGATCGAGAAAAAGGGGGCCATGGTTCTCAACCCCTCCTTCATGAATGAAATCAACGAAATCTTCGGCAGCGGCACCGATATCACCCTCATCACCATGTGCCGCAGCGGCAGCCGCAGCGTCGCCGCCGCGCAGGTCCTCGAGGCGGCCGGCTACAACGTGAAGAACATGGTCACCGGTTTCGAGGGGGGCTCCGACTCCAAGGGCTACCGCACCAAAAACGGCTGGGCCATCGACGGCCTGCCCTACAACTTCAACGGTGCCGCTGGCTACGCCGACTGATCGAAGTTTCATCGACCAGACGCAGAAAAGGGGAGCGGTCCTTGGGACCGCTCCCCTTTTTGCATTCAATTTCGCTCCCAGCCAGTTCTAGTCATCCCATGGGTCATGGGTGCTGAGGTGCCCGGCCGAAGAACCTGTCGAGGCCAGAAAATTGTAACTGGTGCGCTCCGTGGGCACTGAGCTGAACCGACGATCTTCTCCGGTGATTCAGCAGCCGCAGCCGCAATTGTGACAGACCTTCTTGGCGGTGCCGTCGGGCTCGATGGTCTCGGGAGCGAAGGCGACCCGGTTGACGGCCCGGCGCATGTCGTCCTTGAGATCGCGGGCGGGGCTCGAACCGATCACATGCCCCAGGCAGGGGTTTCCCAGGCCGGGCTCGTCGGAGCGGATCCGGATGGCGTTGAGCAGATCGCCGTAACCCCGCACGTCGATGACCGGGTCCTCCTCCCGGCCGTGCTGGAGCTCGATCCCCAGGGGGGAGAGCTCGGCGGCCAGATCGTCGAGGAAACTCTCGAGGTCCTTCTGGTCGACGGGATAATCCCAGTCCTTGCGGGCCAGGCGCCAGCCGTAGAAAACGACCCTGATTCTCTTTCCCTTCATGGAGCCTTTCCTCCCCCTTCCCCGTCCGGGGTGAGCATGCGCACCCCGGGCAACGCCTCGGCCTCTCCCGCCAGGGTGGTCCGCAGGAGCTTGACGCGTTTTATCCCGGCCTCGCCGGGGCGCTTGTAGACAATCTGAAGGGAGGTTCCGGCCTCCCCCCAGAGATGATCCCGGACCACCTCCGTGAAGACGGTACCGGCCAGGATGGTGCCGTCGACCTCGACGAGGAGGTCCCCCGGCTTGAGCCCCCCCTTCTCTGCGGCCGATCCGGGGATGGTGGCCAGAACCACCAGCTCCCCCGTGGCGGTGGGAACCACCTGAAGGCCGACTCCGACCTGCCCTGCAACCGCCGGGGCCGCGATAGAGGCCCACAGGAACAGCCCCAGGCCCCAGAGAACCCCCGGGGCGGGCCGCGACTTCCCGATCACGGCTGGTGGATCCAGTCCGTCGGGCCTGCACCCTGGCGCAGAACCTCGATCTGGTCGTCGATCAGGCTGATGACGGTGGAAGCGTTCCCCATGAGAATCCCGCCATCGACCACCATATCGATCATCTTCCCCATGGCCTCCTGGATCTCCGCGGGGTCCTGATGGGCGTCCTCTCCGGAGATATTGGCGCTGGTGGTCACCAGGGGATGCCCGAGCTCCTTCACGATGGCCAGGGCGATGGGGTTTTCGGGAATCCGGATGCCGACGGTCTTCTGCCGGGTGGTGAGGTTGTCGGGGACCACCCGGGTCGCCTCGAGCACGAAGGTGTAGGGCCCGGGGAGGTGACGACGCATGGTCTTGAAGGCGAAGTTGCTCACCTGGGCGTAGTTGGAGACGTCGGAGAGGTCTGCGCAGATGAAGGAGAAGGGTTTGCGGGGGTCGCGCTGCTTGATCTGGTAGATCTTCTTGACCCCCTTTTTGTTGAAGATGTCGCAGCCGATCCCGTAGATGGTGTCGGTGGGGTAGGCGATCACCCCCCCCTGCTTGAGACACTCGACCACTTTGCTTATGAGGCGGGGTTGGGGGTTCTGGGGATTGATCGACAGTTGCATGGGTCCGACTCCCTCCTTGAAGAATGAAAAAGCCGGCGACGGAGCCCCTTCCGACCACCCCGCCGCAGCCGCAAAAACCGCGTATCAGTTTACCACAGCCTGTGAAGGCCGGGGGAGCGCAAAACCCTCAGAGCAGATAGACCAACCCTTCGATCTTCCTCAGGTCTGTGTAGATGGCCACGAGCTGGGAGAAGTTCTCCAGACGCACCACCACCGAGACGCAGACGTATTTTCCTCCGGAACTGGCGCGCACCTTCATGGCATCGGAGCCGACGGAGATGGTACGGTCCACGGCCTTCCGGACCTGGTCGACGAAAACCTCCCCGGCGGGACCGAAGGTCTTGAAGATGTAATCACAGGGGAAGTCGAGGAGTTCCTCCGCGGGGACCTGTCGGTCGTCGGTCACGGGCCCTCCCCCCCCTTGATCCCCGTATGCCCGAAGCCTCCGTCGCTGCGGGTGGTGTCGTCGAGGAAGGAGACCTCCCGCAGCTCGGCCCGCAGCACCGGGGCGATGACCATCTGGGCGATGCGGTCGCCGGAGTGAAACTCCACGGGCTCCTGCCCGAGGTTGATGAGGATCACCCCGATCTCGCCGCGGTAATCGGCGTCGATGGTCCCGGGGGCGTTGACCAGGGCCACCCCCTGGCGCAGGGCGAGCCCGGAGCGGGGGCGCACCTGCCCCTCGAAACCGTCTGGGATGGCCATGGCGATGCCGGTGGGGACGAGGGCTCTTTCACCGGGGGCCAGAAGGAGGGGTTCCTCCAGGGCGGCGAAGAGATCCATCCCGGCGGCGTGGTCGGTCATGTATCGGGGCATAAGGGCCCCGGGGCGGGTTTTTCGGATGGGGAAGGAAATCGTTTCCATGGATGAGGGTCCTGCGGAAAAGGAAGAATGAGACTCCCTGACGGGCACGGTGCAATGGAGAGGTTTCTGTGGGCGGCTCTCTCGAAGAAGGGGGCCGGGTCCGGAAGGGACCTGGACTAGCCGAAAGTCAGGTCGGCCGGGGTAAAATCCCCCTCGTCCACCCGTCCCACGATTTGCAGGTGGAGTTCCTCCTCCCGGATCATCTCTTCGGCCTGCTCCCGCAGGGAGGTGGCCGTCACCTCTTCGAAGCCCCGGATGACCTCTTCGATCTGGACCTGCCGCCCGAAGTAGATCTCGTTGTTGGCCAGACGGGTCATGCGATTGTCGGTGCTCTCCAAAGAGAGCAGAAGGTTGCCCTTGAGCTGTGCTTTGGCCGCCTCGAGGGCGTCGGCGGAGACCTCCTCCCGCCGAAGCCTCCCCATCTCCCGCAGGGAGAGCTCGACGACCTCCCGGGCCTGCCCGGGAGTTGTGCCCGCATAGACCACCAGGGCTCCGGCGTCCGTATGGCAGTTGAGATAGCTGTAAACCGAGTAGGCAAGCCCCCTCTCCTCGCGGATGGTCTGGAAGAGACGGGAGCTCATGCTGCTGCCGAGCAGGGTATTGAGCAGGTAGGCTTCGTAGCGATGGGAGTGATTCTGGGGAAAGGCCCGGGCGCCGAGACAGATGTGGACCTGCTCGAACTCCCTCGGAGTAAGGCCGACCCCCTGCCGGTAGTACGGGAGGTCGCATGCCAGCGGCGCGGCCCCGGAAGGGACCCGCTCGAAGGCCTCCGAGATGCGGTCGACGATGCGTTGATGCTCGACGTTGCCGGCGGCGCAGACAACGAGCTTTCGTCCGC
>JBFHXN010000311.1:0-3896 GCA_041598955.1 Desulfuromonadales bacterium
CCCCCGCGCCGCGGGCCATCCCCGCCTCCAGGAAGATGGCCGAGGCCTCGCGGCCGAAGAGGACCGGCACCGTCGACATCGACTCGACCCCGCCGGCGATGCCGATCTCCGAGCGCCCCTCGCGAATGGCGTCGGCCACGTCGACCAGGGCGTGGACGCTGGTGATGCAGTTGTTGGACACCAGATGGGCCCGGGTCTTGGCGGGGAGCTTGAGGTCGAAGACGATCTCCCGGGCCAGGTTGGAAATCCGGGGGTCGTGCAGCACCCTCCCCCAAACCAGCTCGTCGATGGTCTGGGGGTCGAGGTTGAAGCGCTCGATCACGCCGGCCACGGCATGGGAGGAGAGCTGCAGCTGGGATTGCCGACTGAAGACGGTGCCTGCTTTGACGAAGGGGGTGCGCATCCCCCCGATGACGGCGACTCTGCCCTTTTCCTTGGCCATGGACTTACCTCCCTGGAGCGAGACGTGGATTGAAACAACCGAGGTAGAAAGATTACCATTTTTTCCAGGAATTCCCCAGGGGTATCGACAACTGTATACAAAGCCGATATACTTCTGCATCGCTTTCAGCGGCGGCGCCGGACCCCATTCCTGCGCCAATTCAATAGGATGAAAAGGAGAGAAGACCATGCCGGAATTCAAGTACCAGGACCCCTTCCCCCTCGCCAAAGATGCTACCAAGTACTATAAGGTCCCCGACTCGGAGAAATATGTCTCCGTCGTCAAATTCGACGACAAGGAGATGCTCAAAGTGGCACCCGATGCCCTCGCGGTCCTGGCCAACACCGCCATGAAGGACGTCTCCTTCCTGCTCCGTCCCGAGCACAACGAGCAGGTGGCGACGATCCTGCGCGACCCCGAGGCATCCCCCAACGACCGGGGAGTCGCCATGGCTTTCCTGCGCAACGCCGAAATCTCCGCCAACTTCGAACTCCCCATCTGCCAGGACACCGGCACCGCCACCGTGGTGGCCAAAAAGGGGCAACAGGTCTGGACCGGGGCCAACGACGCGGAGTACCTCTCCAAGGGGGTCTACAAGACCTACACGGAAGAGAACCTGCGCTACAGCCAGACGGTGGCCCTCGACATGTACGAGGAGAAGAACACCGGCACCAACCTCCCCGCCCAGATCGACCTCTACGCCACCGAAGGGATGGACTACAAGTTCCTCTTCATGGCCAAGGGTGGCGGAAGCGCCAACAAGACCATGCTCTTCCAGGAAACCAAGGCCCTGCTCACCCCGGAGAAGCTCGAGAAGTTCCTGGTCGAGAAAATGAAGTACCTCGGCACGGCGGCCTGCCCTCCCTACCACGTCGCCTTCGTCATCGGGGGGACCTCCGCCGACGCCTGCCTGAAAACGGTAAAGCTCGCCACGGCCAAATACCTCGACGGGCTCCCCACCCAGGGGAACGATCACGGCCAGGCCTTTCGCGACATCGAACTGGAGGACAAGCTCCTCAAGGCCGCCCAGAAGCTCGGCATCGGGGCCCAGTTCGGCGGCAAGTATTTCGCCCACGACGTGCGCGTGATCCGCCTCCCCCGCCACGGGGCCTCCTGCCCCCTGGCCATGGCGGTCTCCTGCTCGGCCGACCGAAACATCAAGGCGAAGATCACCAGGGAGGGCCTCTTCGTCGAGGAGCTCGACCGCAACCCCGGCCGCCTCATCCCCGAGAAGTACAGGGGCAAGCACGGCCACGGCGTCAAGATCGACCTCGACCGCCCCATGAAGGAAATCCTCGCCGAGCTCACCAAGCACCCGGTCTCCACCCCCCTGCTCCTCTCGGGGACCATCGTCGTCGGTCGGGACATCGCCCACGCCAAGTTCAAGGAGATTCTCGACGCCGGCAAGCCCCTTCCCGACTACCTGCTCAAGCACCCGATCTATTATGCCGGCCCGGCCAAGACCCCCAAGGGGAAGCCCTCCGGCTCCTTCGGTCCGACCACGGCCGGTCGCATGGACAGCTACGTCGACCTGCTCCAGTCCAAGGGGGGGTCACTGATCATGATCGCCAAAGGGAACCGCAGCCAGCAGGTCACCGACGCCTGCAAGAAGCACCGCGGCTTCTATCTGGGTTCCATCGGGGGTCCGGCGGCGGTTCTGGCCGAGGAGAACATCAAGAAGGTCGAGTGCATCGACTTCCCGGAACTCGGGATGGAAGCGGTCTGGAAAATCGAGGTCGTCGACTTCCCGGCCTTCATCCTGGTCGATGACAAGGGGAACGACTTCTTCAAGCAGCTCGGCTGCTAGAAACATTTTTCTCATGACGAAAAAACCCCGGCTCAATCTGGAGCCGGGGTTTTTATAAGCGATTTCCTGAAGGGGGACCTCACGGCCCATAGCCGTAGCGGATGCCCCCACCTCGACACTGGAGCGACGGCCTTCCGACCTCCGGGGGACAGCCATGACCCACTCCCCATCCTCCGCGGGAACACTCCCCCTCGCCTCCCCGGTGCAGGATCCCTCCTCGCCCCGCAGAACACGCCGCATGGCGGCTCTTGCCGAAGCCGCCCTGCGAAGGGGGTTCCCCTGGCTCCGTTTCCAGGGTCGGCTGGAACAGCTCTTCCTCGTCCACTACGAGCGCTCTACCCGGCGACGCACCCGGGTCGCCTTCCTCCTCGCCATCCTGCTCTACGCCCTCTTCGGGCTGGTCGACCGTCTGTTGATTCCCCACGCCTTCCAGCAGATCTGGGGCATCCGTTTCCTGGTCGTCTGCCCCCTGTTGACCCTGGGGATGTTTCTCTCCCGACTGCCGCAGACCAGACCCTATCTTCAGCAGCTCCTCTGGTTTCTCTCCATGGTCGCGGGAATGGGGATCATCGCCATGACCGCCATCGACAACAGCTTCGGCGGGAAGCACTATTATTCCGGGCTGCTGCTGGTGATCATGTTCGTCTTCAATTTCATCGGGCTGCGCTTCTGGCACAGCCTCACCTGGGGGGTGGCAACCCTGGCCGCCTACGAGGCCACCGCCATCCTGATCAGCCAGACCCCCGCCCCGGTGCTCTTCTACAACTCCATTGTCCTGATTTCGGCCACCGGCATCGGAGCGATCTCCAACTACCTTCTGGAACACGCCCTGCGCCGGGATTTTCTCAAAACCCTGCTGCTCGAGGAGGAAAAGAGTCGCCTTCAGGCCCGGGGGGCCCAATACCAGAGGCTCTCGGTTCTCGACGAGCTGACAGGCATCGCCAACCGCCGCAGCCTCGACCAGGCCCTCTCCCGGGAAACCAGCCGTGCCCATCGCCACCAAAGGCCCCTCTCGGTGGTTCTGCTGGACATCGATTTTTTCAAGGAGTTCAACGATCATCTCGGCCACCAGGAGGGGGATCGGGCCCTGCAGCAGGTGGCGGCCCTGCTCGTCGACTTCACCCGCAGGCCAGGTGACCTGGCGGCCCGCTACGGGGGGGAGGAATTCGCCCTGATCCTTCCCGACACCGACGCCGGGGGGGCATTCGACCTTGCAGAGTCCCTTCGGGAGGCCGTGGAGGGACTGCAGATAACCCATCCCCGCTCAGGTCTGGGTCCCTCCCTGACCATCAGCGCAGGGGTCGGAACCCTGCTTCCCGAGGAGACCGGGGAACCCAGGGACCTGCTGGAACAGGCCGACCGGGCCCTCTATGCGGCCAAGCGCCATGGGCGGAATCGGGTCGCCCTGCCCCCCGTGGCCGAGCCGGAAATCGGCTGAACTCCCCCCGTCCTCTCTCTTGACACCATCCGAACGGCTTTGCGCCATCGTCACTGGGGCAAGGAAAAGCTGCTTGCCTGCACCTTTAATTCGCCAAGACCATCCTCAATATTTTCGGCTCGAACCCGATAGTCTCCCCGGGCCATCGCTTCGGCCATGAAGTCGTTTACCCGGGGGGCATAATGGGTCAGGTCCTTGTAGTTGTCGAG
>JBFHXN010000312.1:0-3891 GCA_041598955.1 Desulfuromonadales bacterium
CGAGCCATGTTGGAGGAGTTCTCCCGGGTGCAGCGCGAAGCGGGGCCTGTGGAAATCTTGGGGGTGGGGATGCAGCTCACAGCCCCCCTGCTGGCCCCCTGGGGGGACGAGGCGGGTATCGACCTGGTCGGGGTCGTCGACCTTCTGACCCGGCAGGAGGACGGCAGCCTGCTGCCGGTCGGGCAGCGAACCTCCTCGACCAGCTATACGCTGGAGAATCTCGACGACGACGTCCAGATGAGCGCCACCGCCTTCCTCCTGGCGGCCAATGGCCACATCACCCCGGAGGAAGACCTGCTCTGCGGCTACGATGTGCTGCGCATCTCTCGAAAACCGATCCTGGAGCGGCATTTCTCCGGGCGCCTGAGCCAGGATAGGCTGCGTTTCCTGCGGATTGCCCGGGCGGTGCTGCAGGCGATGGACCAGAAAACCTTCATCCCACACCATGCACGGCACTGTCTGGACTGCCCCCACCAAAGGGCCTGCGATCGCTGGTAGTTCGACCACAGAGGGGCCCACATCCCGGGGGGGTGGCACACCCGCTCCCCCCGGGTCACGGAAGCGACAGAAGAATCGATCAACTTGAAACAGGTGAAGAGAGGTCTGGGGCTAACGGCTCCAGGCCTCTTTGCTTTCTTTCAACGGTCGTTTGCACTAGCGTCCGAGCTTCACAATTCTTGAAAGCCACGCAGTTCCAATAGATTCAATATTTCACCCAATCGGCACTTAAAAGGTTCACGCTTCGGCACCATCTTCTATCAGACAATATAGCCTGGACCATACTGGCCCAGAGCTCAGCGAGATCGGAGAGGTGCACAATGAAGGAAGTCGAAAAAGCGATCGAAGCCCCCAACCCCTACATCAATCAGAGCGAGGCCGCCAGGTATGCGGGGGTGTCACTGCGGGTGATCCGGAAATGGATGCGCAGCGGGCTAAAACACGCCCGGGTCAACACAAAGACCATCCGGACCCGGCACGAGTGGGTCGACGAGTTCATGCGCCATCATGCCCAGGAGCCCAATCCGACACCCCAGTGGATGGCCGAGCTCTCCCGAAAACTCAAAAAGGCTTAGCAGCCACGGAGATAGCAGATGGGAGTCAAGGTACGTGAGAAGGTCGCAGGTTCCGGCATCTGGTGGCTGTTCGTAAGCCACAAGGGCCGGAGGTTTTCGCAACAGGTGGGGCCCAAGGCCGAGGCCCTCAAGGCCAAGAAATATCTGGAAGCCAAGATCGCCCTGGGAGAGCTCGATTTCGACAAACCGCAGAGGCAGCCCACTTTCGCCGAGTATGCCCAGGGGTGGCTTGCAACCATCCGCGCCACTCGCAGGGAGTCCACCCTGGAGCGGTACCGCGGGATATTGGAGAAACACCTCCTGCCCCGCATCGGGAAGCTCGACCTCGACAAGGTCGGCAAACGGGAGCTTCGACAGGTGATCCTCGGGATGAAGGAGAAGGGGCTCTCCGACGCCTCCCTGCGTCTGAGCCGGGATGTGCTGAGCGGCATCTTCGGCAGCGCCGTCGATGAGGAACTGCTCTCGGCCAACCCGGCCACAGGGGTGCTGAAACGACTCGGTCTCAACAGCGCCCCGAGGGAGCCCGTCCGAACCCTGACGCAGGAGGATGTCCGCGCGTTTCTCGAAACATGCCGGCAGCATTATCCGGACGAATTTCCGGTCTTCCTCTGCGGTTTCCGCACCGGCATGCGCCTTGGCGAAATCCTCGCCCTGCGGTGGGAGGACATCGACTGGCGGAACAACCGCATCCAGGTGGAGCGCTCCATCCGCCGAGGGAAGATAAACAGGACAAAAACCGGCCGCGCCCGGCTGGTCGACATGTCGGACCAGCTCAGGGAAGTGCTGAAGGCACTTCTCACCCGGCGCAAGAGGGAGGGGCTCCAGGCTGGGCTCTCCGAGGAGATCCCCTGGGTCTTTCACCGGGGGGGCAGTCCCATCCCTGCCAACAGCCTGCGCTACCCTTTCAGGCAGACCCTGAAAAAAGCCGGGTTCAGCCACATGCGGATCCACGACATGCGCCACACCTACGCCAGCCTGCTGCTGAGCAACGGCGAGTCTCCCGCCTACGTCAAGGAGCAACTCGGCCATGCCTCGATCCAGATGACCGTGGACATCTACGGGCACCTCATCCCGAGCAGCAACAGGCAGGCAGTGAACCGGCTTGACGATATGGCCGAAGACAAGGCAAGGACGGAGCAAAAGTAAAAAAGCTTGCAACCTCAATTGGTTGCGGGCCTGGCTGTATTACCGTAGTACCGTATTACTTTGCTACGGTGCTACGGTGCTACGGTGCTACGGTCCTACGGTCCTACGGTCCTACGGTCCTACCGTACTACCGTACTACCGTACTACGTACCCATTGCTACGGGGGGGCCCCTCAGAAGATGGAGCCCTTCAACCTCATGTTGTAGAGCTACGCCATCTCTGCGATTACCATGTCCCTTAATCCCCTCTCCGCAGCGGGTCAATCGAGGTAGTAGCGCCGGAAGAAAGTCGAGTAGACCCAGTTCTGCTTGCCCTTCGTTACCCCCTTGATGGCGGGGAGGTGGAGGTCGAGGATTACCAGGCCGACCTCCAGGACCCCGTTCTCCCGGGTCACGCTCCCCTGGAAGCTGCTTTTGGCCCCATCGTCGGGCGTTTTGCCAGAAGATCCTCGGATCCTCGACGGAGAGGAGTTTTGGCAGGCCCCCCAGGGGCTTCGCAAAGCGCATCCCAGAGGCGACCTTCTCATTGGTGAGGCTCAGAAAAGATCCCTGTCTCGTCAGGCTCCCCTTCCTGCGTTTCCCCTTCCTCGGGGTTTAGCCGATCGCCTTGAGCGCCTCCGGCGTCCCTTTTGCATTGACCCTGGCCAGGTCCTTTTCTGCATTGGCAAAGAGGACCGGCATCTGATCCAACTCGGCCCCGGTCCGGTAGGGCCCGCCCTCCCCGGCCGCCACCGAGGTGGAGCCCTCCTGAGCTAGGGCGCAGGCCAGAGCAAAAATCCCTAGAAGCAACGCCGTGACGACGGGAGTCATCGAGGCGGAGGTGAGCAGGCTCTGCAAGAGGCGCTTGGGTGTGGCGGTGTAGGCCATGGGGTGGTCCTTTGATCAGAGGCCGAGCCAGAGCTGGGTGTCTACCCGCTGGCTGAAGTTGGGGTCGGTGCCTGATTGGGTGGGGCCGGCTGCGCCGAGGACGATCTCGGAGGCGCCCTCCTTGTGGACCCAGCCGACGCCGGGCCGGTGGAGGAGCTCAGCGTTGTCCCCGACGGTGCGCATGACCCGGATACCCGCGTCTCCCGCGGCGCCGCTCGTGTTGACCTCGATGACTGGGTCTTTGACGGCCAGGTTGTCGGCGTCGATGCTCATCGTGCCGGTGGCCTCGTCGTAGCCGAGCCACTGCATGATGGTCTGGGCGAGTTTGAGCAGGTTCACGCTGGGGGCCTCCTTGGCTACCTTAAGATGGTGCTTCTTCGGGAGGAAATGAAGCGGAGCTAAGGCATTTTTCTACTTCACGGAGGCAGTGGTTGGACGCATTCCTTTACGCAACTAGGCGGGAGCTGGGGCCTGGGTGGAGCTGGGCCGGGCAGAGCTCTACCCCGGTCGGGCTCGAAGGAAGCGCGTGTTTTTTTAAAGAACACGCAAGTCAACTACTTAGCTGATGGAGGTGGAAATGGAATGTGCGAGGTGTGGCAGCGGAATGTTCTGCGGATACCGGGCAGTGCCTGAGCGAGTGTACTTCGGAAGAAGCGGTGTGATGCACACCTATGTCGACTTGAACTGGCTGCCCGAGGTCCTCCCGGAAACGCTGTTCGGGGTGAGGTGCGCGGAATGTGGGGAGGAACCCGCCTCTTCGAATGCCGCCTGGACGAGCGGAATGGCACCCAGGAGCGACGATCGTC
>JBFHXN010000313.1:0-3890 GCA_041598955.1 Desulfuromonadales bacterium
ATGTTCGTTGGCCCGACGAGCCAGGCTCCCCGGGTCGACGAGGCCCGCAACGACGCCCTCTACGAACTCGAGATCGCCTTCCAGCAGATGCCCAGGGGGGAGGTGCCGGCTCCCTGGCTCGTCGACCGGTTGCTGCGCAACCTGCTCATCGACATGACCGGCAACACCCATCGCGCCGAATTCTGCATCGACAAGCTCTACTCCCCCGACAGCCCCTCGGGACGACTCGGCCTGGTCGAATTGCGGGCCTTCGAGATGCCCCCCCACGCCCGGATGAGCCTGGTGCAGAACCTGCTGCTGCGAAGCCTGATCGCCTGGTTCTGGAACAAGCCCTACGAGCACGAGCTGGTCCGCTGGGGGACCGAGCTGCATGACCGCTTCCTTCTCCCCCATTTCGTCCGCGACGACATGAGGCAGGTGGTTGCCGACCTGAACCGGGCCGGCTATCCCTTCGAGCTGGAGTGGTTCGAGCCCTTCCTCGAATTCCGGTTTCCCCATTTCGGCTCCGTCAACATCGACACCATGGAGCTCGAACTGCGCTTTGCCATCGAGCCGTGGCATGTCCTGGGCGAGGAGATGGGAAGCCAGGGGACCGCCCGTTTCGTCGACTCTTCCGTGGAGCGGCTGCAACTGCGCATCACCGGCCTCACCGAGCCGCGCCACGCCGTGGTCTGCAACGGACGACGGCTGGCCCTGCGCAGCACCGGCCGCAAGGGGGAGTACGTGGTCGGGGTCCGCTACCGGGCCTGGCAGCCCCCGTCGGCCCTGCATCCGACCATCAAGCCCCATTCGCCGCTGGTCTTCAACATCATCGACACCTGGAACGGCCAAGCCATCGGCGGATGCACCTACCATGTCTCCCATCCGGGGGGGCGCGGCTATGATGTCTTCCCGGTCAATGCCCTCGAGGCCGAGGCCCGCCGCATCACCCGGTTCTGGGATTTGGGCTCCGCTCCCGGCTCGGTGCAGACCTCTCCCCCCTCCTTCGCCGGGCTCGGCACCTTCACCCCCGACGCCGGTCCGCTGGGACCGATGAACCCTCCCGAGGAGGAACCGAACGAAGAATTCCCCTATACAGTGGATTTGCGTCGGCTCTCTGGCATATAATCGCCCGGGTGTTCCGATGCCCCGTTTTTGAAGGCTCTGGTGCATGTCCAAGTCACACCCGTCGGGTTCCGGCCCGACGGCTTTTCCTTCCCCCTTGGATTTCTACTGAACAAGCCAAACAGCCGCCGGAAGATTCCAAGTTCCACCATGTCGAGGCAAGGATCCCAACGTGCAGCAGTCCGATAAATCCCCCCCCGGATCGGTCAGCCAGTTTTACGCGACCAGCCTGGGATCCTATGACGAGATGTATGCCGGTCAGGGGCAGCTCCTCCCCCACTGGCAGCCCCTGATGCAGGAGCTTGAACAGCTCGGCCGGGAGGGACTGGAGCGCCGCCGCCTGGAGGCGCAGCGTCTGCTGCGGGAAAGCGGCGTCACCTTCAACGTTCACGACGGCCTGCGCGGCGCCGCCAGGCCCTGGCAGCTCGACCCGATTCCCCTCTTCATCAGCGGGGAGGAGTGGGGGGTGATCGAAGCGGGGCTGGTGCAGCGAGCCGAGCTGCTCAACCTGATCCTGACCGATATCTACGGCCCCCAGACTCTGCTCAAGGAGGGGGTTCTGCCGCCGGAGCTGATCTTCAGCCACGCCGGATTCCAGCGCAGCTGCATGGGGATACCGGCCTCCGGCAAGCGCCCCCTGGTCATGTGCTCCTCCAACCTGGCCCGGGGCCCCGACGGTCGCATGTGGGTGCTCGACGACAGGGCCCAGTCCCCTTCGGGCGCCGGCTACGCGCTGGAAAACCGCATGGTCATGACCCGCGTCGCCCCGACCCTCTTTCGGGACTGTCATGTCAAGCGTCTGGCCAGCTTCTTCCATCCCCTGCGCGACAGGCTCGCCCGGCTCGCCCCCCAGAACCGGGAAGACCCGCGGGTCGTGGTTCTGACTCCGGGGCCCTACAGCCCGAGCTATTTCGAACACGCCTACCTGGCCAACTACCTCGGTTATGCCCTCGTCCAGGGGGACGACCTGAGCGTCCGCGACGGGCGGGTCTGGCTCAAATCCCTGGAAGGGCTGCACCAGGTCGATGTCATCCTGAGACGCCTCGACGATGCCTACTGCGACCCCCTGGAACTGCGGGAGGATTCGCGACTCGGCGTCACCGGCCTGGTGCAGGCGGCCCGCCTCGGCCACGTGGCCATCGCCAACCCCATCGGCAGCGCGGTTCTCGAAAACCCCGGCCTGATGGCCTTCATGCCGGGCATCGCCAGGCACTTTCTCGGCGAAGAGCTCAAGCTCCCCTCGGTGGCGACCTGGTGGTGCGGTCAGGAGAGGGAGCGCAGGTTCGTCCTGGAGAATCTCGACCGACTGGTGATCAAGCCGATCCATCGCACCCGGGGCTACCGCGCCATCTTCGGCGCGCAGCTGACGGCCGCCGAGCAGGCCTCCCTGCGGGAGCGCATTCTGAGCAGGCCGCACCTCTACATCGGCCAGGAGATGGTCAGCTTCTCCACGGCACCATCCCTGGTCGACGGCTGGGTCGAGCCCCGCCATGCGATTCTTCGCTCCTTCCTGGTCGCCGGGGATGAGGGGTACATCGCCATGCCCGGCGGCCTGACCCGCATCGGCTCCCAGGAAGGGGAGCTGGTGGTCTCGAGCCGGGCCGGCGGGCTGAGCAAGGACGCCTGGGTGCTCTCCCAGGAGCCGGTCCGTTATGTCAGTCTCTGGCGGCAGCCCGATCCGGGCCAGGTTCTGCCTCTGCGCGCGGAGCCGCTGCCGAGCCGCGCCGCCGACAATCTCTTCTGGGCAGGTCGCTACGTGGAGCGGGCCGAAGGGACGGCACGGCTGCTCCGCGCCATCTGCCTGCTCAGGCGGGAGGAGCGCGATGCCGGCGGAGGGATCCCCAAACCCTACCTGAACAGCCTGCTGCGCTCCCTGACCCATGTGACCGGGACCTACCCCGGGTTCGTCGGAAAGGGGGCGGAGAAACACCTGCGGAAGCCCCGGACCGAGCTCCATTCGCTGCTGCTGGACGGGGAGCGGTCCGGCAGCCTCGCCTCGACGCTGCAGTCCTTCGGCCAGGTGGCGATGACGGTCAGGGATCACTGGCCGGCGGAGGTCTGGCGGGTGATCGACTCCATCAAACAGGAATGGGAGGAGAACGACGAGCTGCCGGGGCCGGGCAACTACCGTACGGAGGACCGTCTCGACCACCTGATCATGCAGCTTGTGGCCTTCAGCGGCCTGTGCGCCGAGAGCATGCCCCGGGAACCGGGCTGGGTGCTTCTCGATATCGGCCGGAGGCTGGAGCGGGCCCTGGGGCTGATCTCCCTGCTGCGAGCCACCCTGGTCCCCCAGATGGAGGGATCGGCTCAGCGCCAGCTGATGGAGACAATCCTGGTCATCTGCGACAGCCTCAACACCTTCCGCCGTCGCTACCGCTCCTACATGCATCTCCCGACGGTTCTGGAGCTGATCCTGATGGACCAGAACCACCCACGGTCGCTGGCGTACCAGCTCGACAGCCTGCAGCGGCACATCGCCGAGCTCCCTCGCAGTCGCGTGTCCCAGCGCCTCGGCGAGGATGAGCGGTGCATTCTCCAGAGCTCCACGGAGCTGCGCCTCGCCGATGCCGCGCAGCTCTCGAGGATCGACGAAGGGGAAGGGATCTGCAAGGACCTGGATGAGCTGCTCGCCCGCCAGACGGAGAGCCTGTGGCAATTCTCCGACGTGATGACCAGCACCTACTTCAGCCATTCGCAGCCCCCGCAGCAGCTCTCGCCTCAGCAGCAGGACGAGGACGTATGAAATACCGCGTGACCCATACGACAGAATTCATCTACGAGGC
>JBFHXN010000314.1:0-3890 GCA_041598955.1 Desulfuromonadales bacterium
GCCTGCTTCCTGGAGGTGCTTGGCCAGTACGGGATCGGCGTTGATGTAGGGAAGGACCACGAACCCCTCCTTGACCAGGATTTGGGCCGCCTTGAGGGTCTCGATGGGATCGGGGAGGAGGTAGTAGGGGTCGGGGGTGACCTCGAGCTTGACCCAGGGCTCGCACCCGGCGGCGCGGGCCAGTCGTGCCAGGCGCACCGCCTCTTCGGCGTCGCGGGCACCGCTGGTGTTGGGGAGCAGCAGGTATTTGGTCCGGTCGATGTGGGAGAGGATGCTGTCCTTCGGGTTGTCGATGTCGACCCGGCGCAGGGCCACGGTGACGATCTCGCAGCCGGAGCCCTCCATGGAGGCGACCATGGCGGCGTTGCTGGAGAACTTGCCGGTGCCGACCAGCAGGCGGGAGGAGAAGGTGCGGTCTGCTATTTTCAGCTCGTTCATTCCATGTCCTTTTTTGAAGGATTCAGGTTCAAGGATCGAGGGTCAATGGTATTTCTGGAAACCTTATACCCTGTACCCAGTTTTTATCCCCCCCCGACGAACTGGACGATCTCCAGGGCGTCCCCTTCCGAGAGGGAGGTCTCGGCGAAGAGGTCCCGGGGGAGAATGGAGCGGTTGAGCTCCACCACCACCCGCTCCGGGGAGAGGTTGATTTCCTGCAGGATGGCGGCCACCGTGGAGCGGGTCGTCTCCCGTGGCTGGCCGTTGATGGTGATGCGCATGGCTTGGCGCTCCTTCAGCATGGCTCCTCCCCCAGCAGCAGGCGGAGGACGGCGTTGGCCTGGTGGTGGGCGGCGATGCCGACCCGCGGTGCCATCAGCCCCTGGCCGGGCCCGGCGGCGCTCTCCAGGTCTCCGACCAGGAAGAAGTTGGTTCCCGCCCGGCGGGTGACCACGGTGTTTGAGGGGGCCGAACCGGCCAGGCCTGAGGCTGCCACCAGGGGCCGGCCCGGGCAGCGGCAGAGAAAAGCCTCGGCGAGCATCGCCTTCTGGTCGGCGGCGTCGAAGGCCTCGACCAGCACGTCCACCTCGGCGAAAAGTTCGGGGGTGTTGGCGGCGGTGAGTCGTCCGTGAAAGGTGCTCACCCGGACGTAGGGGTGGATGCGCTCGAGGTTCTCCCGCAGGGCCTCCACCTTGGGCAGGCCGATCTGGTCGACGAAATACTGCTGCCGGTTGAGGTTGGAGGGCTCCACGACATCGAAGTCGGCGACCACCAGGTGGCCGACCCCGACCCGGGCGAGGGCGATCGCCACGGCCGAGCCGAGCCCTCCGGCTCCGGCGATCCCCACGCAGGCCCCCTTGACCCGCTCATGCACACCCGGGGTGTGGCGGGCGGCGAGCAGGCCCTCGAGTTCCTCCCGGGAGGGGCGCTCCCCCCGGCGGATCAGCACCACCCGGTCCCCCTCCCGAAGCACCTGATCCGCCCCGGCCGGAAAGCCGTTGTGGATCACCACATCGGCCTGTGGTTTGCACAGATCCCGAACCGCGAAGAGCGTGGCCCCGGAGGGGGCCCGGTAGGGCTTTTCGTTGACCAGTATGTCCATAAACGAAAAATGACCGCCTGAGCGGTCATCGACCGGGTCTCCCCGGTGTTCGCCGCTTCCCTACGCCGGTATGACCCGGATCAGGTTCGAAGGGTCGCCCGCCTGAGCGGACTCTCAGTGAAATACTCCCCTAGCGCCACTTGCTATGTAGCGGTGACCGTAGCAGTTCACGGTCCGGCAAGTCAATCATTATCTCCGGGTTTTTTCGTTGTTTTCCCCCCCCGTTTTGACTAAGATGGCCCCCCGCCACCGGGGTCCCGAAGGACCTTCCCGGGAGGGTGAGGAAAGAGAGGGCAAGATGAGCATATCCGAGCGTTTTCGAGAGCTGGTCGAGGAGATCGGAGCCTTTCATGGGGGGCTGCTTGAACGGCCCGCGGGGAGTTTCGACAAGGGGGTGAAGCTCTTCGGCCAGGCCTTCGCCGGGTTGACCGAGCTGCAGGAGGGGGTGGGGGAAATCCCCCGCATCCGGCTGGAGTCAAAGCTCTCCCCCGTTCTGCTCAAGGCCCACACCCAGCTCGACCGGGCGCGGCTCCTGCTCGAGGAGGCGGGGGAGGAGGATCTGGCGGCCGGGGTCTGGGAGCTGGAGCAGAAGGTCTACCGCTTGCTCAACGCCCTTTGATCGGTTCAGGCCTTCCGCAGCGCCTCCTTCCAGAGGGCGAATAGCGCCTCCTTCTCTTCCGGCTTGATATTGGGCTGGAACCGCCGCTCCTCGCGCCAGCCGGCGCGCAGTTCATCAGTCCCCTTCCAGAAGCCGACAGCCAGGCCGGCCAGCATGGCCGCACCGAGGGCGGTGGTTTCCACGGTCCGGGGGCGGGTGACGGCAAGCCCCGTGAGGTCGGCCTGCAGCTGCATGAGCAGGTTGTTCTGGGCTGCCCCGCCGTCGACCTTGAACAGGGTGATCGGCTCGCCGCGATCCTCGTTCATGGCACCCACCAAATCGCAGATCTGCAGGGCGATCCCCTCGAGGGTGGCCCTTGCGAAGTGTGCGGCCGTCGTGCCCCGCGTGATCCCCCAGACCATTCCCCGCGCCTCGCTTCTCCAGTGGGGGGCTCCCAGGCCTGTCAAGGCCGGCACGAAGACCACCCCGCCGCTGTCGGGGACCGAGGCGGCCAGGGCCTCGATGTCGGCCGACGACTGGAAGAGGCGCAGCCCGTCCCGCAGCCACTGCACCGCGGCCCCGGCAATAAAGGCACTCCCCTCCAGGGCGTAGGTGACCTTCTCCCCGAGTTGCCAGGCCACGGTGGTGAGCAGCCCCTTGTGGCTGGAAACCACCTCCTCGCCGGTATTGGCGAGCAGAAAGGCCCCGGTGCCGTAGGTGCACTTGCTCTCCCCGGGGAGAAAGCAGGCCTGGCCGAAGAGGGCCGCCTGCTGGTCGCCGGCCATCCCCGCGACGGGGATGCCGTCGGGAAGCAGGTCGAGGCCCCGGGTGACGCCGTAGACCTCCGAGGAGGGACGGATCTCGGGCAGAAGGGCGGGCGGCACCTCGAGGTGCCCCAGGAGCTCCTCGTCCCAGGCCAGGCGGCGCAGGTCCATGAGCAGGGTGCGCGAGGCGTTGGAGACGTCGGTGACGTGGTTCGCCCCTCCGGTCAGGCGCCAGGCCAGGAAGGAGTCGATGGTGCCGAATGCGAGGTCTCCTGCCTCGGCCCTCCGGCGCAGGCCGGGCTCCTCCCGCAGCCGCCAGGTCAGCTTGGTTCCGCTGAAATAGGGGTCGAAGACCAGCCCCGTCCGCTCCCGGAAGAGGGGTTCGAGACCCTTCTCCCTGAGCTCCCGGCAGATTCCGGCGCTGCGGCGGTCCTGCCAGACGATGGCCGGTCCGGCCGCCTTGCCGCTCTTGCGCTCCCAGAGCAGGGTGGTCTCCCGCTGGTTGGTGATGCCGATGGCCGCCACCTCCCGGCCGGAAATGCCCGCCTCTTCCAGGGTGCGCCGCAGGGCCTGCCGGACCGAGAACCAGATCTCCTCCGGGTCGTGTTCCACCCATCCCGGTTTGGGGAAGTGCTGGGGGAAGTCGACGGTGACCTTGGCCCGCAGGTTGAGCTCCCGGTCGACCAGCATGGTGGTGCTGCCGGTGGTTCCCTGGTCGATGGCCAGAATGTATTTGGGCATATCGTCCCTCGCTCCTTTCGGGATGGCGCTGACCTGTCCAAAGATATAGGGAGATGGCGGGGGGCGTCAAGGTGGCATGGATGTTGCTCCTTTCTGGACGCCCCCTGGCCCCCGGGGCCCTGACCACCCCATTCCAAAACCGAGGACAGGTATCCCATGCACCGTAAATTGAAGAACATCTTCTACGAGGTTCGAGACCCCGTTCTCTGCTGGGATGACATCGGCGGCTACGCCGACGTCAAGGAGA
>JBFHXN010000315.1:0-3880 GCA_041598955.1 Desulfuromonadales bacterium
CGGGCTCCTCCACGTCGGCCGTGTCGAGGGTCCCCCGCAGCACCATGCTGCCGTCCCCCGAGGGGGCGGGGCTGAGCCCCGTCTCCAGGATCTCGAACTCCTGGCGGATGACGGCGATCTTGAACTCGAAGGTCCTCAGCTCGGCGGGAATGCCGGTGAGGCCGTCGGCCTTCACCTCGATCCGGTATTCCTGCCCGGAGGCGAGCTTCTCCCTGGGGGAGATGACGAACTCCCGGGGGCTCTCGAACATCGCCTCGAAGGGAACCTTCGGCTCGATCGTCACCCGGGAGGCCGCGCTCTGCCCCACCTGCTCCTGGGGAAGCACGTCGTTGACGAAGCGCACCCGCAGCTTGGCCTTCTTGGAGACCAGACCGCCCGTGTACTCGCTCACGTACTGGCTCCACTGCTGGAGCTTGGCCTCCTGGGCGGCCGGAGTGGCCTCCTCCTTGCGCTTGCACCCCCCCAGCGCCAGCAGAACGAGCACCAGCAGCACCAGGGCCCGCGCCCCCCCGACGATCAGTTTCCTCGACATGGCAGCCTCCACAGCAGAAATGAACCTTCCATCAATGCCCGGATGACGGTTACCCGGGTTTGTAGGGTGGGATAAGCGAAGCGTTCCCACCAGCATGGTGGAAACGGCCTTCGGCCTTATTCCACCCTACAGCCTGGTTATAAATAGGTGCTTCAATAAGAAAAAAACCGCGCCGGGAGCATTCCACTCCCCGGCGCGGTCGACATTCGTCAGCTTACCCCTCTGGTTCCCCGTCTTTCCAACGGTCCCTCCCCTTCATTCAACAATATGAATGGCCTTTAAAACTCGCACATTTTGCCCCGGGGATCAAGGGGGGATTCCCGCCGGTCCTTTTCAGGCTTGGAGGGTTTTCAGGATTCCGGGGCCGAGCACCTCGCGCTGCCAGTTCTTGAGACCCGGAACGGCGGCCAGGGCCCCGGTGTTTTTCGGAGGATCGGAGGAGAGCTGCTCGAGCAGGGCGTTGTTGATCAACACACCGGGGTCGATCTCCAGGGCCGCGGCCTGTTCCTGGCGCCACCCCTTGAGAAGGGCGAGGCGCTTCTCATCCTCGGGATCCCGTTTCCCCCGCCGCTCCCCCCGGGGGTAGAGAGGCAGCTCCCGGTCGGGGATGGCCAGGGCCTCCTCGATCACCTGGAGCAGCGCCTTGCCGTAGCGATCGACCAGCCGGGGGGAGACCCCCTCGATCCCCACCAACCCCTGGAGGCTGCGGGGGGCGGTGCGGGCCAGGGCCTGCAGGGAGGCGTTGCCGAGCACCTTGAAGGGGGGGCAGTCGCGGCGGCGGGCCTCGCCGTCGCGCCACTGCAGAAACCCTTCGAGGGTGGCGAGCTGGCGGCGGTCGAGGGTGCCGGCCCCCTTGGCCCGCAAAAAGAGGGGCCCCTGGTGGTCGGCGAAGCGCACCTGCTCCAGGAGTCCGAACTCCTCGGCGACCCAGGAGAGGCGCCCCTTCCCGGCGAGCTTCTCCTCCAGAAGGGCCGAAAGCCGGTGCAGGTGCCGGGTGTCCTCGGCCGCGTAGAAAATCATCCCCTCGGAAAGGGGGCGCTGGGACCAGTCGGCCCGCTGAAACTTCTTATCGAGAACGACCCCGTAGTACTTGCCGAGGACATCTGCCAGCCCGATCTTCTCCTCCCCGAGGAACTGGCAGCTGACCATGGTGTCGAAGAGCCCCGTCACCTGCCAGCCGAAGTCCCGACGCAGGCAGCGCAGGTCGTAGTCGGCGGCGTGGAAGATCTTGCGGATGGCGTCGTCGGCCATGACCGGGGCAAGGGCCGAGAGGTCGGAGACGGCCAGAGGATCGACCAGAAGGGTGCGCGCCGGGGTGGAAAACTGCAGCAGGCAGACCTTCTCCTGGTAACAGTGGAGGGAGTCGGCCTCCAGGTCGACGGCGATGACGCTCTCCCGGCAGAGTTCGGCGGCCAGGGCTTCGACCTCGGCGGTGGTGGTCAGGATGGGGATGGACATGAATTCTCCAGTTCAGGGATGGCCACGCAGGAAGCACGGTAGAGATTATGGCCCAAGGATATTTTCCGGTTCAGGTCTTCTCTCTGTCTCGATCTCGCGGCGACGAAAGGAGTTTCAACGCCTTTTTGTGCGCGCCGTGCAAGGGAAAGCCCGCCAGTTCCGCAGTCGACAGCCAACGGCTCTCGGCCCCTTCGGCGACCCGGACATGATCCATCGCCTCCGCCCGGAAGAGGCGGAGGTCGAGACGGAAGTGGCTGTAGGCGTGGCGCACCTCCCCCGCCGGGGAAAGAGGTCCCTCCTGCCCGAGATCGGCGAGGAGGCGACGGGCGGTCTCCTCCCCCCTCTCTCCGGCGGCCGCCTCGGCGCAGGGGAACTCCCAGAGGCCCCCGAGAAGCCCTTCGTAGGGGCGTCGGCGCACCAGCAGAGAGCCCCTGCGCTCCAGGAGCAGGGCCGCCTGGATCACCGTGGGAACCTCGGCCCGCTTCCGGCTCTCGGGCAGCTCCCTTTCCCGTCCGAGGCGGCGGGCCTCGCAGAGCCCATCGAGGGGGCATTCGAAGCAGAGGGGGGTGCGGGGGAGGCAGACGGTGGCGCCCAGGTCCATGATCGCCTGGGCATAGTCGCCGGCCCGCTCCCGCGGCGTGAGGGCCTCGGCCCATTGCCAGAGCTTCTTTTCCGCCGCCGACGAGCGGGGGTCGCCGGCCAGGGCGAAGAGCCGCACCAGCACCCGGCGCACGTTGCCGTCGAGAATGACTCCCCTCTTCCCGAAGGCGATGGCGCGTATCGCCCCGGCGGTGGAGCGTCCGACGCCCGGAAGGGCCGTCAGCCCTTCCAGGGAGTCCGGAAAGACGCCACCCCGTTCAGCCAAAACCTGCCGGGCCGCGGCGTGGAGGTTGCGGGCCCGGGAGTAGTAGCCCAGGCCGGCCCAGGCCTCGATCACCTCATCCAGAGACGCCGCCGCCAGGCTCGCCAGATCGGGAAATCTCACCAGAAAGCGCTCGAAGTAGGGGATCGCCGCCGCCACCGTCGTCTGCTGGAGCATGATCTCGGAGAGCCAGACCGGATAGGGATCGAAGATCCGGCGCCAGGGCAGGTCCCGTCCGCGGTGGCCGTACCAGGCGAGGAGGCGGAGGGGGACTTCATCGGGATCGAAGGGGAAGGATTCGGGCATGGTCTTGGGATCCGCCCCTACCCGATCTCCCGCAGGGCGTCGAGCAGGGCGTCCATCTCATCGTCCGTCCCGATGGTGATGCGCATCCCGTGGGCGAGAAGGGGGTCCGAGAAATAGCGCACCAGGATCCTGCGGGCGTAGAGGGCCTCGTAGACCCGTTTGCCGTTGCGATCGGGGGGGGAGGCGAAGACGAAATTCGCCTGGGACGGGATGGAGGCATAGCCGATCTGCTCCAGTCCGGCGACGAAACGCTTCCGGGTTTCGCGGATTTTGGCCACGGTGGCCGCCAGGTGGTCCTGGTCTGTCAGGGCGGCCGTTCCCGCCGCCAGGGCCAGGCGGTCGAGGTGGTAATGGTCGCGGATCTTGTCGAGAGCCGCGATCACCTCGGGGCGGGCCACGGCGAGTCCCAGGCGCATGCCGGCCAGGGAGTAGCTCTTGGAAAAGGTGCGGGTGACCACCACGTTGTCATACTTTCTGACCAGCTCCATGGCGGAGAATTGGGCGAAATCGACGTAGGCCTCATCCACCACCAGCATCCCGGCGCAGCGCCCGGCCATCTCCTCGATGGTGGCGAGGGGAAAGGCGAAACCGAGGGGCGCATTGGGGGAGGTGAGAAAGAAGATCTTCCCCTCGTAGCGCGCGGGGAAGCCCTCGATGCGGAAATCCTTCGTCAGGCCGAAGGTCCGGATGGTCGCCCCCTGGATCTGCGCCAGGGTCGCGTA
>JBFHXN010000316.1:0-3839 GCA_041598955.1 Desulfuromonadales bacterium
GCACCCCGTGTTGAGGCAATCCCCCCCCATCTTGTCCTTCTCGACCAGGGCCACCCTGGCCTTGACCGCCGCGGCGATATAGGATGAGACCAGGCCGGCGGAGCCGGCTCCGATGACCACCAGGTTGTAGTCGAAGCGGCGGGGTTTGGGAAACCGGCCAAGGGCCTTGCGGGCTTTGAAGAGGTCGAGGATCTTCTTGGAGATCAGGGGGAAGAGCCCGAGCAGGGCGAAGGAGAGGAGCAGACCGGGGGAGAGAATCCCCGCGAGGCTATTGATCTCTCCGAGGCGGCTGCCGGCGTTGACGTAGACGGCGGTTCCCGCGAGCATCCCGAGCTGGCTGACCCAGTAGAAGGTCGGGGCCCGCATGGGGGTGAGGCCCATCACCAGGTTGATGACGAAAAAGGGGAAGAGCGGCACCAGGCGCAGGGAGAAGAGGTAGAAGGAGCCCTCCCTCTCGATTCCGGCGTTGACGGCCTGGAGGCGCTCGCCGAAGCGGGACTGGACCCAGTCCCGCAGCAGAAAGCGGCTGGCCAGAAAGGCGAGGGTCGCCCCGATGGAGCTGGCGAAGGAGACGAGGAGAAGGCCCGGCCAGAATCCGAAGAGGGCGCCGGCGGCCAGGGTCATGATCGCCGCTCCGGGGAGGGAGAGGGCGGTGACGGCCACGTAGAGCAGAAAGTAGCCCGCCAGGGTCAGCATCCGGTGGGAGGCGTAGTAGCCCTGGAAGGCGTCCTGGCGGGCCTTGAGCTCGGAGAGGTTGAAATAGCGGTGGAGATCGAAGGCGAAAAAAAGAGCCACCAGGGCGGCGATCAATCCAAAAACCAGAAGTCTTCTTCCTCGGGCCGACATGCGGTCTCCTTGTCTCGGGGGCGGGGCGTGACACTTCTCGAAGGATAGCCGCAAACAGGGGGGGTGTAAAACGATTACCGGGCCAGGCCGGTGGCGTCGACCCATCCAAGGAGCAGAAAGGGGATTGCGGTTGCCAGCCTCCTGCGGAATCCGTTATCCTGACCTATTGAAATTTTTTACGGAGGATGGCCGTGCAACGTCCCATCGTCATCACCCTGGGGGACCCCACCGGGATCGGCCCCGAAATCCTGATCAAGGCCATCCTTTCGGGGTCCCTCGACCTCTGCTCCCGCCCCCTTCTGGCGGCCGGGGATCTGGAGGTGCTGCGCCGCGCCGCGGCGATCTTCGGCGTCGAGGCGCAGGTGGCGCCGGGTCGGGGGGCTGCCACCCACCGGATCGGCCTCGGCGATCGCACCCTGGAGGTGAAAGCCCTCTCGGAGCTTCCGGCCTCCCGCCTGGCCTACGGCAAGCCCGACGGGGCCTGCGGGCGGGCCATGATCGATTACATCGAATGGGCCTGCGACCGGTGCCTCTCGGGGGAGGCGGCGGCCATGGTCACGGGCCCCATCAGCAAGGCGGCCATCCACGCCGCAGGCTCCCCCTTCCCCGGTCACACGGAACTCCTCGCCGAGCGCTGCGGCACCGGCAAGGTGGTGATGATGCTGGCCGGGGAGAGGCTCAAGGTCTGCCTCGTCACAACCCATCTTCCCCTGCGGGAGGTTTCTGACATCCTCACCACCGAAGAGATCCTGGAGACCATCCGGATCACCGACGCCGCCTTTCGCCGGCACTTCGGCCTGGGACACCCCCGCCTGGCGGTCCTCGCCCTCAACCCCCACGCCGGCGAGGGGGGGCTCTTCGGCGACGAGGAGGAGAGGCTCATCCGTCCGGCCATCGCCGCCGCCCAGTCCGAGGGGATCGCCGCCACGGGCCCCCACAGCGCCGACACCCTCTTTCACTTCGCCCTGCAGGGCTCCTGCGACGCGGTGGTCTGCATCTACCACGACCAGGGGCTGATCCCCCTCAAGCTGCTCCATTTCGACGACGCGGTCAACGTCACCCTGGGGCTTCCCATCGTGCGGACCAGCGTCGACCACGGCACCGCCTACGATCTGGCCGGGACGGGCAGGGCGAGCTGCGCGAGCCTCGTTGCGGCGATCCGGATGGCGGAGCAGATGGCGAAAAAGTAGACCTCCGTTTCGCACCCGTTCGCTCACGCTCTCTGGAGAACACGGAGAACAGGGAGCAAGCCGGGACCAATTTCCGGTGCAGACTCTCTCGGTGACCTCTGTGCACTCTGTGCGATACGGTTTCGCTTTCGATCAACCGATCATTTATTGACAGGATAAAGGTCGTCATGCCAGACCAGATTGTCATCAAAGGTGCCCGGGAGCACAACCTCAAGGGGATCGACGTCGCCATCCCCAGGGAGAAGCTGGTAGTGATCACCGGCGTCTCCGGCTCGGGGAAGAGCTCGCTGGCCTTCGACACCCTTTACGCCGAAGGGCAGCGACGCTACGTGGAGAGCCTTTCGGCTTACGCCCGGCAGTTCCTGGAGCAGATGGAGAAGCCCGACGTGGAGTCGATCGAGGGGCTCTCGCCGGCCATCTCCATCGAGCAGAAGACCACCTCGAAGAATCCCCGCTCCACCGTCGGCACCGTCACCGAAATCTACGACTACCTCCGTCTGCTCTACGCCCGGGTCGGCCGGGTGCACTGCCACTCCTGCGGCCGGGAGATCGCCTCCCAGACCGTGCAGCAGATGGCCGACAGGGTCATGGCCCTTCCGGCGGGGAGCCGCCTGCTCATCCTCGCCCCCGTGGTGCGGGGGCGCAAGGGGGAATACCGCAAGGAGCTCAAGCAGTTCCAGGCCGACGGCTTCGTGCGGGTGCGCATCGACGGTGAGATGCGGGAGCTTGCCGAGGAGATCCGTCTCGACAAGAACAAGCAGCACACCATCGAGGTGGTGGTCGATCGCCTGGTGGTCAAGGAGGGGCTGGAGGGGCGGCTGGCCGATTCCCTGGAAACGGCCCTGCGCCTCTCCGACGGCATCGTGCGGGCGGAGGTGGTGGGCGGGGAGACCCACCTCTTCTCCGAGAAGCATGCCTGCGTCGAGTGCGGCATCTCCTACCCGGAGATCACCCCGCGCATGTTCTCCTTCAACAATCCCCACGGGGCCTGCCCCGACTGCACGGGTCTGGGAACCCGGATGTATTTCGACCCCGAGGTGGTGGTCCCCAACCCCGCCCTCTCCCTGCGGGAGGGGGCCATCGTCCCCTGGGAGGGGCGCAGCGGGGTCTACTACCAGCAGCTCCTCGAGGCCCTCTGCGACCATCTGCAATTCGACCTCCACACCCCCTTCGAAAAGCTCTCCAAAAAGGTTCGCGACACCCTGCTCAACGGCTCCGGAGAAGAGCCGGTCCGCTTTTTCTTCGACCAGGGGGGGCGCCGCCACTTCTACGACCGTACCTTCGAGGGGGTGCTCCCCAATCTCGAGCGCCGCTACCGGGAGACCGATTCGGAAACGGTGCGCGAAGGGCTCGAGCGCTTCATGAACGTGATGCCCTGCCCCACCTGCCAGGGGGCGCGCCTGCGCCGGGAGTCCCTCTACGTGCGGGTGGGGGGGCGGAGCGTCCAAGAGGTGGGCGCCCTCTCCATCACCGAAGCCGAAACCTTTTTCGCGGAGCTCTCCCTGGAGGCTAAGGAGGCCGAAATCGCCCGGCGGATCCTCAAGGAGATCCGGGAGCGCCTCTCCTTTTTGAGTCACGTGGGGCTCTCCTACCTCTCCCTCGACCGGGCCTCGGGCACCCTTTCGGGGGGAGAGGGGCAGCGCATCCGCCTGGCGACCCAGATCGGCTCCTCCCTCGTCGGGGTTCTCTACATCCTCGACGAGCCATCGATCGGTTTGCACCAGCGCGACAACGCGCGGCTGCTGGAGACGCTCAAGCGGCTGCGCGACCTCGGCAACACCGTACTCGTGGTCGAGCACGACC